>BNTQ01000125.1 GCA_025996715.1 Bacteroidia bacterium
CTGATAATTATTGTATTCCCTTCGATGTTTCCATCGTTCTCCAAAATGATTTCTTTTAACTTCTGTGGTGTCCACACCTTATATTTATTACGTCCTGCTCTGATTTCGCCTTCCAAATTTGCCCAAATATCTATTTGATTGGCTGGGAGCATCGTTAAATATTCGTTTTTGTCGGTAGTAACTATTACATCTGCGTACTTTTTAGCATTGTTGTAATTATTGACTATTGCTTTTTTTATGCTTTCAATAGAAAAATCATAGATATTATGACCTGCTACTTCAAAAAAGTTTAATGTTTTATGCTCATTCAGCATATCTTGGTACCAAGGGTATTTTTCTAAAAACTCTTTGTTTATCACAAGTATGCCGTTTTCTTTGTATTTTGGCAAATCGGCAGAGCTTGCTCTTGCCGATTGCTCCTTAAATTCTATGCTGTAAATAGAATTGTCCCACACCTGAATTAACGCACTGTCAATACCATTGCAACCACCCGCTTGAATAAGCAACCGCGTTTTATCTGCACTTGCATAAACATAACGAGGGTGCAAAAAATAGGAAGACAACAAACTTAATATGTCTTGCGGCAAAACATCAGGCGTTACTGCATAATTATAAAATTTTCTCAAATTAAAAACATTGGCAAGCGTTTGAGCATAAACACATTCACTAAATATGGCTGATTGTAGATTTCTATCATTATTTTTTGACTTGTTAATCTCGCATACTATTGCAGGACATATTTTTTTAATATTTTGTATATTTGGAATTGGCTTATGGCTTTTGCACAACTCCCAAGTTTTCTTATATTCCGATTTTGTTAAAACAATTTTAGTAGGTGCAACAGCGTAAAACTCCTGCATAATATCTTTTTGAGACCTTGTTAACGGAGTTTTCATATTATAGATTATATAATTTTTTGTTGGCGCAGGTTTACAATTCGTTTTTTCTCCTCCGCCTCTATCATTTAAATAGTACCCCACCTCCTTTTTTATACAAATATCTTGGCTCAATATACTTGTTACCCAACCATTCTCCATATCCTTCGCCTATCCGAAAATCGAGCGGCACATTGCGAAATGGCTTGATGTCTATCCTATAGGGTATATCTATGGGTGTACGGAACAATTCTGCACTATACATAGAAACTTTTACTTCGGTTTGCGCAATAGCCCATTGGGCGCCCCTAAAACCATAGTTGTTGACATGGGTGTTTGACAAAACAGAATAGGGCAAAGTATCGGGTTGTAAAAAGGTACTTCCATTCAAAAAATATATGTTGGCACCTGCTTTTACTCCAAATTTTATTTGAGCAAAAAGAGTAAAACTGCAAAACAGCAATACCACAAAAATAACAGTTTTTTTCATACGATATAACTACAAAAAACAAGGCAAAGGTAGTAATTTTTTGCTATTTTTATTGACCAGATAATTAACAATATGCAAATTATTGATAATCAGCAAATTATAGCAATTTGTAGGTTATGATTTTTTTTGCTACCTTTGAGCGTTTTTGTCCAAACCAATAACGGTTTACACCAATCATTGTCAATTATTATCTTGTAATACATTGAATTTCAACATATTATACATTAACTTTTTTGAATCATAACTATGGAATTTAGAATTGAACACGACACGATGGGCGATGTGAAAGTGCCCGCCGACAAGTATTGGGGCGCACAAACAGAGCGCTCTCGCAACAATTTCAAAATTGGCAACGCAGGTAGTATGCCTGCCGAAATTGTGGAGGCATTTGCTTACCTCAAAAAGGCGGCAGCCTTTGCCAATGCCGATTTGGGCGTGCTGGCAGCCGAAAAGCGCGACCTCATTGCCAAAGTGTGCGACGAAATTTTGGCAAAAAAACTCAACGACCAATTTCCGTTGGTGATATGGCAAACCGGCTCCGGCACACAAAGCAATATGAACGTGAACGAGGTGGTTTCCAACCGTGCGCACGTGCTACAAGGCAACAAATTGGGCGAGGGCACAGCCTTTATTCATCCCAACGATGACGTGAACAAATCGCAGTCGAGCAACGACACTTTCCCCACGGCAATGCACATTGCAGCCTACAAAATGGTGGCAGAAACTACGATTCCCAATGTTGAAAAACTGCGCGATACGCTCCAAGCCAAGAGCCGCGCCTATATGGATGTGGTCAAAATTGGGCGCACCCACTTGATGGATGCCACGCCGCTCACGCTGGGACAAGAATTGTCGGGCTATGTGGCGCAACTCAACCACGCGCTGCGAGCCATCAAAAACACGCTGTTGCACTTGGGCGAAATCGCGCTGGGCGGCACTGCTGTTGGCACCGGGCTTAATACCCCAAAAGGTTATGATGTAAAAGTAGCAGAATATATTGCACAATTCACAGGTTTGCCCATCAAAACTGCACCCAACAAATTTGAGGCTTTGGCAGCGCACGACGGCATTGTAGAGGCGCACGGCGCACTCAAACAATTGGCAGTGTCGCTGATGAAAATTGCCAACGACATTCGTATGATGGCATCGGGACCGCGCTCCGGCATTGGCGAATTGATAATTCCCGAAAACGAACCCGGCTCGTCAATTATGCCCGGCAAAGTGAATCCTACGCAATGCGAGGCTATGACTATGGTGTGCGCGCGCGTGATGGGCAACGATGTTACCATTAGCGTGGGCGGCAGCACAGGGCACTACGAACTCAACGTGTTCAAACCTGTGATGGCAGACGCTTTCTTACAATCAGCACGTTTGCTGGGCGAGGCTTGCGCCTCATTCAACAAGCACTGCGCGGTGGGCATTGAGCCTAACCATCAACGAATTAACGAATTGGTGAACCGCTCATTGATGTTGGTAACGGCACTCAACACACACATTGGCTACGAAAAGGCTGCCAAAATTGCCAAAAAAGCGCACAAAGAAAACAAGACTTTGAAAGAAGCCGCGCTGGAACTAAATTTCCTTACCGAGTCAGAGTTTGACCAATGGGTGGTACCCTCAAAAATGACAGGAAGTTTGTAAAAATTTTAAATTTCATTTTTAAAAAATATTCGTATGAAAAAAGTACTGATTGCTACTGAAAAACCTTTTGCCAAAGCGGCTGTGGAGGGCATCAAAAAGATATTGAGCGATGCCGGCATAGAGGCGGTATTGCTCGAAAAATATACCGATGCCAATGAATTGCTGCAAAAAGTGAGCGACGTGGAGGGCTTGATTGTGCGCAGCGACAAGGTTACGCGCGAGGTAGTAGAAGCCGCCAAAAACCTCAAAATTGTGGTGCGCGCGGGGGCTGGATACGACAACCTTGACCTTGCTGCCTGCACCGAACACAAGGTTACGGCAATGAACACACCCGGTCAAAACTCCAATGCTGTTGCCGAATTGGCAATAGCGTTGATGGTGTATATGGCACGCAATACTTTTGCGCCGGGCACAGGCAGCGAACTCAAAGGCAAAACTTTGGGCATTCACGCCTACGGCAATGTGGGTCGTCTGGTTGCCTTGCTGGGCAAGGGTTTTGGAATGCAAGTGTATGCCTTTGACCCCTTTGTGAGCAAAGAAAAAATTGAGCAAGACGGTGTAAAGGTATGCCAAACGATAGCACAACTTTACAGCACTTGCCAATATGTGTCGTTGCACATTCCTGCTACTGAGCAGACCAAAAAATCTATCAATGCCGATTTGTTGAAACAAATGCCGCAGGGCGGAACGCTCATCAACACTGCCCGCAAGGAGGTTATTGACGAAGACAGCGTGCTGGCATTGTTGCAAGAGCGCACCGACTTGCGCTATGCCGCCGACGTTGCTCCTGCTTGCCACGCGGCAGCAAAAGAAAAATTGGGCACGCGCTATTTTGCCACCGAAAAAAAGATGGGTGCCGAAACCGCCGAAGCCAATATCAACGCAGGTTTGGCAGCAGCACAGCAAGTTGTTAATTTTTTGCAAAAAGGCGACAAAACGTTTCAAGTGAACAAATAGTTTCAAATTCAATGTTCAAGTGTTTATTACTCGAATTTTGCCTTATTGGGGCAACTTTTGCTTTATCAGCAAAAAATATAACGGGAGTTGTGCTCAATGAAACAAGCCAACTGCCCGTAGAGTTTGTGAATATCGGCATTGTGTATAAAAATGTAGGGACAGTATCTAATGCTAATGGGCAGTACCGCCTTTTTGTTGATACCACATTTTACAATGATACCTTGCTTTTTTCGTGCATTGGATATGAACCTCGCACTATCAAAATATCTGATTTACAAAAAGATAGCAGCCCTATCATATTGTTGCGTGAAAAGGTTTATGAAATTAAAGATGTGGTGATTATCCCTCGCCAATACAAAGAAAAAACATTGGGAGTTACAAGCAAATCTAAAGCCTTTCAAATGGGTTTTGAAGAAAATATCTTGGGATACGAAATGGGTTTATTGATGAATGTAAAAAAAACAGCACTTCTCAAACGAGTAAATATCAACATTGCACATTGTTCATACGATACCATTTTTTATCGGCTCAATATCTACAAAGTATTTGCAAAAAATTTTGAGAATATTCTTCGAGAACCTATATACATTAATATCCCAAAAGAATTAACAACCAACGAAATACACGTAGATTTGTTGTCGAAAAATATAGTTGTAGAAGGCGATTTTTTGATTGCGTTGGAACACGTAAAAGATTTAGGAAAAGGTGGTTTGTACTTTAGTTTTGGATTGATGCACACATCTTATTTGCGTACAACGAGTCAGGGGGAATGGGAAAAAGTACCTATTGGGATGAGCATCAATGTAATAGCGGATGTAGAAAAATAGTATAATTTTTTTTAATTTTGTATGTGGAAACGTCTCTTAAAAGAATACTTTACTTTTTCAAAAAGTGAGCGCAGGGGCATCATTATTTTGAGCATTCTTTTGCTGGTGGCTATGGGGATTCCGCTTGCAATAAAGTTTTTTACGCCTGCTGCTACCAACAATTATCAGCAACTTAAACTCAAAGTGGATTCGTTGGCAGCGGTAATTCCGGCGGCGAACACAACGACAAAAAAAACTTTTGAACGCAAGGACAACGAGGTGCAACTTTTTTATTTTGACCCCAATACAATTTCAGCAGACTCCTTGCAATTGCTCGGTTTTTCACAAAAGCAGGCGATGTCTGTTGTGCGCTATCGTGAGCGCGGCGGCGAGTTTGACCAAGCCGATGATTTTTTGAAACTCAACATTGTTTCCAATCATCAGCATTTGAAAAAGTACATTCGCATAGCCAAAGTTGCCCATGAAGTTGCGGTGCAAAAAACTACTGTTTCCGTTGCCAAGCCGTTCTCGGCACCGCCTGTGGACATTAACTCTGCCGACACTGCGCTGTTGAAAACGCTGCCGGGTGTGGGCAATTATTTGGCACAGCGCATTGTAGAATATCGCCAAAAGTTGGGCGGATACACAAGTACAGCGCAGTTGTGTGAAATTAAATTTTTTGATGCCGAGAAATTGGAACGGCTACAATCTCGGCTAACATTGGATACAAGCGCGGTGCAGCGGTTTCAACTGACCACCGAAGAAGCCGATAGATTGCGTTTGCACCCCTACGGCGGAGCCTACACGGCACGCGGCGTGATGCAGCACATCAAATACAAGGGCGGAAAAACCACTTTGCAAGAATTGGTACAAAATAATGATGCCCCTGCGCTCACTTTTTGAAAAAGTAAAGTATTCTTTTAAGAGACGTTTCCACATACAAAATTAAAAAAAATTATACTATTTTTTTTAATTTTGTATGTGGAAACGTCTCTTAAAAGAATACTTTACTTTTTCAAAAAGTGAGCGCAGGGGCATCATTATTTTGAGCATTCTTTTGCTGGTGGCTATGGGGATTCCGCTTGCAAT
>BNTQ01000126.1 GCA_025996715.1 Bacteroidia bacterium
ATTTTGCTGCCTTTTTCTTATCGTAAACAATCAATTGACTTTCGCCGCTTTTTATGGTATTGGTATGATAACCTTTTTCATAGTGTGTGGCAACAGCATTTTCATCTATTAATTTATTAAAAATAAACTCATTAGATTTTGTATAAAAAAGAATAGAATCGTGATTGTGCTGAAAAGAATTTATGGAATTTGTCCATTTCCTATAGCACCAGATAATTTCATTTCTACAATTTTCTTTACCAAAAATTTCATCAAGCACCACTTTCAAATAATGACTTGCAGTAGGGTCGCAGTGCAAATACAAACTACCGGTATTCTTTAATACGCGGTGCATTTCAACAATGCGCTGTGCCATATAGGTTAAATATGCTGCCATCGCTTTGCTGTGCATCACGCCTGTTGCAGCAATAAAATCTGTCAATATAGGATAATTTTCTGCTAAGGTATTGAGATATTCTTTATCAACATCTTGCCAAGTCCACATATCTTTGAAACTTGAACCCGCAGCCTTGCTGCCTATCGGTGCAGAATAGAACCGCTTTGAATTGAACGGCGGGTCTAAATATATCAGGTCAACCAAATCGCTGTTTAATCCATTCAAAACGAATAGATTATCATTGGTGTAGAGCGTGTTGGTAAATGCAGTCTGTGTCATATTTTATTGAGGTAAAATGTTTATCGCGAAAATTTTTTGAAAAACCACAGCCAGCGGTCGGGCAATTCCATTTGCCGTGCTTGCTCGTAGTCCGTTGCTTGGCAAGCGATGATGTGTTTCACGGCGGAGTCGTTGGTGGGGATTTCCATCCACCAGCGGTGGCTCACTTTGCTTTGATAAAAAATAAGTCGTTGCTCGCGTGTGCCCATTTCTACTTGCACGCGGCGGAATTTCTTTTTGTTTTCGGCAGGATGTTCTTGTATCCGATAGGCAATGCCTTCAATGACGTGCCAAACGAGTTGCGCCAGCAAGTTGGCGGTTTGTTGTTGGCGGTCGTTGCTCAAATTCATTCCGCCCATAAAAAAGGCTTTGAGTTCGCTCGAAAACGAGGCAAACCGCAGCATACGGCACATTTCTTCGGTATAAAAACCATTGGGCATTGCCGGCATTGCAGCCGGGGCGTCGCTTTGCCGCAGGGCACTCACGGCGGCGCACAGCAAAGTTGCATCGCGCAACACAGGCTCGGCTTGTTGCAGGTTGTCGCGCAGGGCGCCCAAGCGCACGGTTTCGCAATAATTTTTGTCCAAGGTGCGCACGTCATCGGGGTTGGTCAGGTAGTTCTGGTAGCCCAGCACAGAGAGGTGCGCCAACTCGCGCGTGAGGTCGGCAAGGGTGTGCGCTATCACGTTTTGCTCGGTAATGGGCGTGTGCGGATTGCCAATGTTGGCGGTGGGCAAAATATACGCCACCGACTGGCTGCGGTGCAAACTTTTGAGTGCTTCATAAACCCAATGAGCGTAGCGCATATCCTCTGCCAGCACCAATGGAAACGTGCCTTGTAGCAGAATTTGCTGCAAAGCGTAGCCCACTTTTTCGGTATTTGCTTCCACGCTGTTGTTGGCAACTTCTATATCGCCAAGGTCAATGATGCTCACTTTTTTGGCAGGCACATAGAGGCGATACAAGGCTTCGCGCACTGCCGCAAAACTGTTGGGCGAGCCGGCAGGACGCAAGCCCACCAAGGCTATTTGAAAACCTTGCAGCCATTCCCAATCAAAACCCGGCACAGCAAATTTGGCTGCGTTGCCCACCTGCGCAGGCAATAAGGGCGGTTGCAGTTTTTGCAAATGCTCGGCAACAGGGATAAAAAAATCGTTGTATTCCACAGATTACAATTCAAAAGTTAAGTTCAAAGTTCAAGTGTTAAATACCATACAAAGATAGATTTTTTTTGAAATAAAACAATTTTTTTGCTTGTATATTCACAAATACAATTTTTATTACTATCTTTGTAACGTTATTATAGGGGGTGCTTTGACAACTACCAAGTATCATTTATCAAATACCACAAGAATTTTGGTAAATAAAATGGCAATTGAAAAGGCTGAGATTATACCCGTTGAACCTGACGCAGATAATGCTGCCGTAGGAAACATCAACAAGTACCAACTATCATCTACCAAGTACCAACTGTTATGGCTGGAAATGGTAGTTGGTACTTGGTAGATGGTAGTTGAAATTCCCCCTTTTTTGTTTACTTTTTAATTTATAGTAAAATGAAAAAGGATTTTTTTGTGCCCATAGCAGCGCTGGCTGCTACGCTAAGCCTTGCACAGAGTGCGTTTGCCAACACTGCTCCGCTCGGCGACAGCATCCATTATCAATTGGAAGAGGTGGTAATAGCCGCCACCCGCGCCGATGAAAAAACGCCCATTGCCTACACCAATATGGGGCAAAAAACCATTGAGCAGCAAAACTTTGGGCAAGATATTCCCTACCTTGTGTCGCTCACGCCTTCGGTGGTGAGCACCTCCGATGCCGGCACAGGCATTGGCTACACAGGATTGCGCATACGCGGCACCGATGCCAACCGCATCAACATCACAGTGAACGGCGTGCCGCTCAACGATGCCGAGTCGCACGGCGTTTTTTGGGTCAATATGCCCGACTTTGCCGCCTCGTTGCAAAACATACAAATACAGCGCGGCGTGGGCACCTCCACCAATGGAGCGGCTGCCTTTGGCGCAACGCTCAATATGCAAACCGAATTGCTGCAAGAGCGTGCCTACGGCGAATACAGCGGCTCGGCAGGCTCTTTTGGCACGTTCAAAAATACGGTCAAAGCGGGAACAGGCTTGATGAATAACAAATTTGCGATGGACGTTCGCTTGTCGAGCATTACCAGCAAGGGCTACATTGACCGCGCCGGCGTTGATTTGCAGTCGTATTACCTATCGGCGGGCTACTATGGCAACAAGGCAATGCTCAAATTCATTACCTTCGCGGGAAAAGAAAAAACCTATCAGGCGTGGAACGGCGTGCCTGCCCAATTGCTCAGCACCAATCGCACCTACAATCCTTGCGGCGAATACACCGACGACGATGGCACAGTGCATTATTACGACAACCAAACCGACAACTATTGGCAGCGACACTATCAACTTATTTACACGCAACAACTTACCAACAAATGGAACTTTCACACTGCCCTGCACTACACCCGCGGCTATGGTTATTACGAAGAGTATAAGGAAGATTCCGACTTTGCGCGATACCTTATCCCCACTTACTTTGACAAGGATAATGAAGAAGTAACTACCTCCGATTTGGTGCGGCAAAAATGGTTGGACAACGATTTTTACGGCGGCACTTTTTCGCTCAACTACGAACGGGAAGGTTTCAAAGCCACATTGGGCGGTGCGGCTAACTATTATGATGGACGGCACTATGGCTATGTAACGTGGATAAAAGATTATCCAATGGCGTTTCCTGACAAACAAAAATTTTATGATGGCACAGGCAAAAAGCAGGACTACAATGTATTTGCCAAAGGAAACGCAGAATTATTTTCGGATTTCAATGCTTATGCCGACCTGCAATATCGCCATATTGATTACCGCATTGGCGGCACAACAGACAATCAGGACTTGCTGAATATCCGGCGTATCTACAATTTTTTCAATCCAAAAATAGGAGCACTTTATACACTCAACAGCCACCATGAAGTGTTTGCCTCATTTGCCGTTGCCCACCGCGAACCCAATCGCAACAATTTTGTTGAAGCAGATGCCAACGAACAACCCACCAGTGAATTGCTCTACGACTACGAAATTGGCTACGCCTTTCACCACGAAAGGTTTTCGGCTAACCTCAACGGCTATTTTATGGATTACACCAATCAACTCATTTTGACAGGAAAAACTAACGAAATAGGCGAGCCGCTTACTACCAACATCCCCACCAGTTACCGCACGGGCATTGAGTTGGCGGTGGCTGCCAAAATTGCCAAATGGTTACAATGGGATGGCAATTGTACCTTTAGTCAAAATAAAATTCGTAACTTTACCGAATATGTGGACGATTGGGATAGCGACAAGCAGCGCGAAAATCGTTTGGGTACAACGGATATAGCGTTTTCTTCACCATTGATTGCCAACAGTATTTTTTCGGTTTTGCACAAAAATTTTTCGGTAGGATGGCACGCCGCCTACGTGGGCAAGCAGTTCATAGACAACACTTCGAGCAACGAGCGCAGCCTCGATGCCTATTTTGTGAACCATCTTCGCGCGGGCTATTTTGTTGATGTACAAAAAATTAGATTGTCGTTGGAGATAATGGTCAACAATCTTTTTAATTACCAATACGAAAGCAATGCCTGGGTATATTCGTACTACGAAAACGGCGAGCGGGGCTCCGATGCAGGTTATTTTCCGCAAGCAGGCCGCAGTTTTTTGGGTAAATTGACCATCAAATTTTTGTAAATGAATTACATTGAACTCATAGGAATTACCTTGTCGCTGCTGTATATGTGGTTGGAATTGCAGCAAAAATTGGCGATGTGGACGGTGGGCATTGCGAGTGCACTGCTCTATGTGGTGGTGTTTTTTGTGGCAAAACTTTATGCCAATATGGGGCTGCAATTGTACTACGCTGCGGCAAGTGTTTACGGACTTTACGTGTGGTATCACGGTGCAAAAAAAGAGGCACAACCATTGCCTGTTACCCTCGTCAAACGCTTGCAAATTGTAGTAGCCACAGGGGCTATTGTAGTTTTGTGGGCAGCACTGTACTTTATACTTTCGCACTACACCGACTCGCCTGCTCCCATCGTGGATGCCTTTGTTACAGCCGTTTGCGTGGTGGCAATGTACGGCTTGGCACACAAAATTTTGCACCATTGGATACTATGGATAATTGCCGATGGCGTGTCAATAGGGCTGTGTCTTTGGCAACAATTATACATTACCTCGCTGCTCTACTTTATCTATACAGTGGTGGCGGTGGTAGGTTATTTCAAATGGAAAAAGGCGATGAATGCCGGCACATAAACAACCACTTTGCAATATATTGTAGGAGGTTGATTTTGTTTTTATATCTTTGCATATTCGTATTATAGTCAAAGATGAAAAAAGTAAAATGTCAGATAGCGTTGCTTTGCTTGCTGTTTGCCGCTACACTTTCGGCACAGGAAGGGCACATTGCATTGTTGTGCAGCCCGCGCCCTGATTCCATTTTGTTGCGGTGGGCACCTGCCGATAGGGAAACGTGGCAGTTGGGCAACCGCTACGGCTACGTGCTAACGCGCTACACCCTGATCAGGGACGGCAAATTGACGGATGAAATGACGGCAACCGTGCTCACGCCGCAAGCCCTTGCGCCGCGCCCGCCGGCGGAATGGGAACGTTACGAGGCGGACAAATATGTGTCTATTGCTGCCGAATGTATTTTTAACCGCGACTCGCAGCCCACCGGCGGCAACCCGCACTTGATAGCCCGCCGCTACAAAGAAGAACAAAACCGATTTGCCTTTGCACTCTATGCTGCCGACCAATCGGTAAGGGTGGCGCGGCTTTCGGGCTTATACCTGTCGGATAAAACGGCAAAGAAAAATGAAAAATACTTGTACCGTGTGCATATTCCCATTCCTGCAACGGATTCACTAACAGCCTTACCGGATACAGCATCGATATTTACCGGCATATCCGAATATCAGCCCTTGCCTGCTCCGTTGGACTTGCAGGCAAAATGGAGCGACAAAAAAGTGGAACTGTCGTGGGACATACTGTACTTGAACCACATTTACAATAGTTACATTGTAGAAAAATCTACCGACAGCAAACGCTTTGTGCCGCTGAGCGACAATGCTGCCGTGCAACTTGCCGACGAAGGCATCACG
>BNTQ01000127.1 GCA_025996715.1 Bacteroidia bacterium
GGGGCACCGGGGCTTACGCATGGCGCAGCAGCAACACCCATGTGGCAACAGTGGTAGCCAGCGGCAGCCCCACCACGGTAACTCTTACCGGTGCAGGCAAAGACACCATTTATGTCAAAAGGTTGGGAGATACCAATTATGGCGCATCCGCCGAAACAAGCATAGTGCTGACGGTGAATCCCAAGTCGGTAACGATAACAGGTCTTTTGGTGAACAATAAAGAGTACGACGGCGACGCCACCGCCACAGTAACAGGCGCGGCAACCATCAGCGGCAAAGTAGGTAATGACGATGTAACGACGGCTACTGTAGGCAGCGCCGCCTTTGCCGATAAGACTGTTGCCAACGGCAAGATAGTAAGTTTTAGCAATTATAGTTTAACAGGCAATGATGCTACCAACTACGCGCTGAGCGCACAGCCGGCAAACGTTACGGCAAATATCACCGCCAAAACGGTCAGCATAACAGGCCTCTCTGCCGACCATAAAGTCTATGACGGCAACGCCACTGCCACGGTAAGCGGCACAGCCACCATCAACGGCAAGGTAGGTAGCGACGATGTAACGGCTACAGGCAGTGCCGCCTTTGACAATCAGAATGTGGGCACAGGCAAGGTAGTAACTTTTAGCAATTATAGTTTAACAGGCAATGATGCTGCTAACTACACGCTAAGCGCACAGCCGGCGAGCACTACGGCGAACATCACCGTCCAAACGCTCACAATAGACCTGAGCAGTGCCATAGTAGAGGTCAAAATTTTTGATAGCAACACTACGGCTACGGTAACGGGCGTAAAATTGAGTGGTGTTGTTAGCGGGGAAACGCTGGCTACACCTGGGGATTTTACGTGGGCAGCCGCCTTTGACAGTCCCACTGTCGGCACAGGCAACAAAACGGTAACCGTAACAGTAACGCTCATTGCTAACTCGCTGACAAACAACTACGTTTTACCTGTTACCACGGCGACTATTCCTAACCAAAGCATTAGTGATAAGACCGTCCAGAGCACGCCGAGCATTACGGAAGGAAACCTCACCCAAACCTACGGTGATGCCGCCTTTACCCTTCATGTTACCGGAGGTGAGAGTTCCGGAAATTACCAATGGCGCAGCGGCAACCCCAATGCGGCAACAGTGGTAGCAGCGGTAACCGACGGCAGCAGCGCCACGGTAACTATTACCGGCGCAGGCTCAGCCACCATTTTTGTAAAAAGATTGGGTGATGCTACTTATGGCGAATCCAACGAAACAAGCATGGTGCTGACGGTGGATCCCAAGTCGGTAACCATAACAGGTCTTTTGGTGAGCAATAAAGAGTACGACGGCAACACCACCGCTACAGTAACAGTAATAGGCACAGCCACCATCAACGGCAAAGTAGGAAATGACGATGTAACGACGACTTTGACAGGCACCGCCGTCTTTGACAATAAGAATGTGGGCACAGGCAAAACAGTAACTTTTAGCGATTATACTTTGAGCGGCACTCATGCTACTAACTACACGCTGAGCGCACAGCCGGCAAACGTTACGGCAAACATCACCGTCAAAACGGTCAGCATAACAGGCCTCTCCGCCGACCATAAAGTCTATGACGGCAACAACACCGCCACGGTGAGCGGCACAGCCACCATCAACGGCAAGGTAGGTAGCGACGATGTAACGGCAACAGGTAGCGCCGCCTTTGACAATCAGAATGTGGGCACAGGCAAGGTAGTAACTTTTAGTAATTATAGTTTAACAGGCAATGATGCTGCTAACTACACGCTAAGCGCACAGCCGGCGAGCACTACGGCGAACATCACCGTCCAAACGCTCACAATAGACCTGAGCAGTGCCCAAGTGATGTCCAAGATTTTTGATAGCAACACTACGGCTACGGTAACGGGCGTAAAATTGAGCGGTGTTGTTAGCGGGGAAACGCTGGCTACACCTGGGGATTTTACGTGGGCAGCCGCCTTTGACAGTCCCACTGCCGGCACAAACAAAACGGTAACGGTAACGGTAACGCTCATTGCTAACTCGCTGACCGACAACTACGTTTTGCCTGTTACCACGGCGACTATTCCTAACCAAAGCATTAGCGATAAGCCCACCCAGAGCACGCCTGTGATTACGGAAGGAGTGAGCATCAGCAAAATTTATGGTGATGCCAACTTTAGCCTTAATGTTACCGGTGGTGAGAGCAGTGCAGATTACCAATGGCGCAGCGGCAACACCTCTGTTGCCGCCATCGCGGCAGTCAACGGAAACAGTGCCGCGGTAACTATTATCGGTGCAGGTTCAGCCACCATTTTTGTAAAAAAATTGGAGGATGCTACTCATGGCGAATCCAACGAAACAAGCATAGTGCTGACGGTGAACCCCAAGTCGGTAACGATAACAGGCCTCTCTGCTGACAATAAAATTTACGACGGCAACACCACCGCAACTATAAGCGGCGCGGCAACCATCGACGGCAAGGTAGGGAATGATGCAGTAACGGTTTTGGCAGGCACCGCCGAATTTGACAATAAGACTGTGGGCACCGGCAAACCGGTAACTTTTAACGGCTATAGTTTAACGGGCAGCACGGCTACCAACTACACGCTGAGCGGACAGCCGGCAAGCACTACAGCCGACATCACCGTCAAAACGCTGACGATAGACCTGAGCAGTGCCCAAGTGGTGTCCAAGATTTTTGATGGCAACACTACGGCTACGGTTACGAGCGTAAAATTGAGCGGTGTTGTTAGCAGTGAAACGCTGGCTACGCCTGGGGATTTTACGTGGACAGCCGCCTTTAACAGTGCAGACGTGGGCACAGGCAACAAAACGGTAACGGTAACGGTAACGCTCATTTCTAACTTGGTAACAAACAACTACACTTTGCCTGTTACCACGGCGAATATCACCAACCAAAGCATTAGCGATAAGCCCACCCAGAACACGCCTGTCATTACAGAAGGAGTGAGCATCAGCAGAATTTATGGTGATGCCAACTTTAACCTTAATGTTACCGGCGGTGAGAGCACGGCAGATTACCAATGGCGCAGCGGCAACTCGTCTGTTGCCGGCATCGCGGCAGCCAACGGAAATAGTGCCGCGGTAACTATTACCGGCGCAGGTTCAGCCACCATTTTTGTAAAAAAATTGGGCGATGCTACTCATGGCGAATCCAACGAAACGAGCATAGTGCTGACGGTAAGCCCAAAATCGGTTACGATAACAGGACTTTCGTCCGGCAATAAAACCTACGACGGCGACGCTACCGCCGCCGCAACCGGCACTGCCACCATCAACGGCAAAGTAGGAACTGACGATGTAACGGCTTTAGGAGGCAGCGCCGAATTTGACAATAAGAATGTGGGCATAGGAAAAACGGTAACTTTTAGCGGCTATACTTTGGACGGCAGCGCGGCTGCGAACTATGCGCTGAGCAGCCAGCCGGCGAGCGTTACAGCCGACATTACCGTCAAAACGCTCACGATAGACCTGAGCAATGCCCAAGTAGTGTCCAAAATTTTTGATAATAGCGCTACGGCTACGGTTACGGGCGTAAAGTTGAGCGGTGTTGTTAGCGGGGAAACGCTGTCCAATCCTACGGATTTTACGTGGACAGCCGCTTTTGACAGTCCCACTGTCGGAACGGGCAACAAAACGGTAACCGTAACGGTAACGCTCAATGTTACCACGACCGGCAACTACGTTTTGCCTGTTCCCACGGCGACTATTCCTAACCAAAGCATTAGCGATAAGCCCAGCCAGAGCACGCCTATTATTACGGAAGGAGTGAGCATCAGCAAAATTTATGGTGATGCCAACTTTACCCTTAATGTTACCGGCGGTGCAAGCACTGCAGATTACCAATGGCGCAGCGGCAACACCTCTGTTGCCGGCATCGTGGCAGCCAACGGAAGCAGCGTCGCGGTAACTATTACCGGCGCAGGTTCAGCCACCATTTTTGTAAAAAAATTGGGCGATACTAATTATGGCGAATCCAACGAGACCAGCATAGCACTGACGGTGAACCCCAAGTCGGTAACAATAACAGGACTCTTGGCTGACAATAAAACCTACGACGGCAACACCACAGCCGCCGCCACCGGCACAGCCACCATCAGCGGCAAGGTAGGGAATGACGATGTAACGGCTTTGGCAGGCACCGCCGCCTTTGACGATAAGAACGTGGGCACCGGCAAAACGGTAACTTTTGGCGGCTATGGTTTAACAGGCAATGATGCTACCAACTACACGCTGAGCGCACAACCGACAAGCACTACAGCCAACATCAACAAGGCATCGCTGACGGTAACTGCCGACGACAAGACCAAGACAGAGGGTGCTGCCCATCCTCTATTTACGGTAAGTTACAATGGCTTTGTGAACGGCGAAGGTGTCGGCAACTTGGCTACTTTGCCCACAGCGGGCACCACAGTAGCAGCGAATAGTCCGGCAGCAACCTATACTAACAAGATAACGGTATCGGGCGGAGTATCGAGCAACTATGACTTTGTTTATGTTCCGGGCACGCTCACCATCACCAACAAGCACAGCGCAACAGTAGCGTGGGATAGTTTGCAGTTCACTTACGATGGCAAGGCTCACAAGCCTACCGCTACGGTAACCATAGACGGTACATTAGTAACACTCGCGGTAAGTGCTGCTCAAACCAATGTTGTGGGCAGTCCATATACGGCAACAGCAAGTTTCAATCCTGCCAACGACACCGTAGTGTTGTCCGGCAACACCAAGCAGTTCAAGATAGTTCCGGATACAGTAACAGTAACGGCTCGCGATACGTTCAAGGTTTACAACGGCAGCGGAGCCGACCCTGCACTGCCTTACACTTGCAACAAAACTTTGGTAGCCGGCAACTCGTTTACAGGCGCGCTCGACCGTGCTTCGGGCGGTACCGTTGCAGGTTCTCCTTACGCCATTACCAAAGGTACTCTGGCGGCAGGCAGCAACTATTATGTTGATTTTGTGGTGGGTGCTGCTAACTTTAGCATCCACAAAGCACCCTTGACGGTGCAAGCCGACCCCAAAACCAAGACGTATGGTAAACCCAATCCCCCGCTCACGGTGAGTTACAGCGGTTTTGTGAGTGGCGAAGGTGAGGGCAATTTGACCACTCTGCCCACGGTGAGCACCACAGCCACCCAGTCCAGTGCTATAGGCAAGTATGTGATAGAGGTAAAGGACGCTGCATCGGGCAACTACGCCTTTACTTATGTGAACGACACGCTCTCCGTTACCGACAAGTCGGTGTACAATGTAGTTTGGCAAGATACTGTATATGTTTATGATGGTGCCAAACATGCCCCTAAGGCGAGCATAACGATAGACGGAGGTGTTTTATGGCTTACGGTGGATTCTATAGGTCCCAACGTAGGCGGTTCCTACACTGCTACGGCGACCACCACCATTGACACGATTGCACTAAACCCGTCCACCAAACAGTTTAAGATAGTGCCGGATACTATTTTTGTATATCCCCGCGACACCTTTAAGGTGTATGACAAACTGCCCGACGCCTACAGTATTCCCTACACGCTCAAAGACAGAGGCAATCATACTATAACAGGTCTTTCTGCCACCATTGCTCGTTCCTCAGGCGACACAGTAGGCTCTTATGCCATCGGACTTGGCAGCGGATGGACGTATCCTAACCACGAATTTAGGTTTATTACTAAAAAAGACAACGGGGATGAAGTAAAGTTTAGGATTATAAAAAAGGAGATGAGGCTACAGGCGATGGAACAGATAGTGCGAAAGGACAATGCAGTGAACACCAACGCAGTGCAGGGCACCACCTATATCTACTCAGGT
>BNTQ01000128.1 GCA_025996715.1 Bacteroidia bacterium
AACCGCCACTTTAATATGTTTTCTTCGAAATTATTCATCAATAGTTTGTATGTGTTTTTTTATGCTTTTTGCTATCGCCTGTCCCAAACCAACAGGGACTGCATTTCCTATGTGACGAGCAAGAATTTGAGCGTTAAACGCTACATCAGGGTCTATTAAATCATATTTTTCAGGAAAAGATTGCAATATAGCAGCCTCTCGTAACGAAATCGCCCTATTTTGTTGAGGATGCCCAAATTTACCGTTATTCAATCCTATGCAGTAGGTTGTCATTGTTGGTGCTACATCTTCCCAAGACATTCTTCCATAAACGCTACTATACATTTGTCCTCCTTGTTTTTTGTGACATTCCAGTACCAGACTATCATCCCAATCTTTCCATCCACCACCCTCCGGGGTTGCCAGAACTCTTTTTTTATTAAGTTTGGAAAGTTTTCGAGGAAAATGCAAAAAATCATCTTTGCAATGTTCACCGTCTTCTATTTCAGGTAAATGTCCTATCGCTTGGCGAACAGTTACGTAATTGTCTTTGTGTGTAGCCGGAATTAATTCAAATTTTGAATGTTTTGACGCTAACAAAATAAGTCTTTTTCTACGCTGTGGAACTCCATAATTCTGTGCATTGACTATACCATACGAGACCTTATACCCATTTTTTTTTAATCTTAAAACAAAATCATTGAATACTTTTCCATTATTAAATTTTTGAAGTTGAGGAACATTTTCCATTGAAACGATTTCTGGTTGTGTTGCCTCAATCAAATTTGCAAATGAATAAAGTAATCTCCATTTATTATCAACAGCTTGTCGTTCTGCATTATTGTTGTTTTTATAATTAAAAATTGAGAACGGTTGACAGGGTGCGCAACCGACTAAAATTTTTCGTTTATTTTTCGGATATAAATTATTTAACTCATCCGCAGTTAAGTTGGTTATATCGCGATATAGAAAATATGCCTTATTATTTGTATTATAGGCATATCTGCAAGTATTGTCGAAATCAACACCCGCAGAGACCGTAAATTTTTCTTTTACAAAACCGTGTGTTAATCCGCCAATTCCACAGAATAAATCCACAACCGCAAAATCTTTTATTTTAGCCATAAAAAAATTTTTTACAAAAATACAAATTATTTTAATACAAAATTATTTTAATACGTCATTTTTCTATTTCCCTTTCCACCATCCCCTTCGCTTCTTCCAACAACTGCTCGCTTTCCTTGCGAAGCGCGAAACTTTCTTCAATTAAACCGGCAATTTGTTGCTGTATGCTATAATCTACAACGGGAACGACTACATTTTCAATCTCACTCACTCGCCAATGCAGGATTATTGAGCCGCCGGCATCGCGTTCGGCTTGCATCTGCACAACTTGTGAATTTAATACCAATGTCAGATATTCGGGAAGAATCCGTTTCTTATTTTTTACGGTCAAGTGAAGAACTGCACCGGATGTAATAAAATTGGCATCTTCACGAAGCATATAAGCATTTCCTACGCTACCGTCTTTGGTGAATAAAATGGTTTCTTCCTTGGGTTTGAGATTTTCGATTAGTTCTGTATTCGCTTGGCAAAAAATATCTGACAGATATTTATCAGGTGCGCTCATTCCAAATTTATTGTAGTCGGCAACACGTACAAACGGCACGCCTACTTCATCATAAAAATCAGAGCCAGGCTCTATGGATTTTGTGATGCTTACCAAATTGACCAATAATTCATGCGGTTGCTCTTTTATCTTTTCAATAATTTCCTCATATTTCGGCTGGTAATATTCCGCATCCAAACGCCCTGTGGATAGAAACGACTCTTTGAAACTTTTGATATTTTTTCCTTCTTGCGAAGGCTTGAAATCTGATAATCCGATTGTTTTCAAAAGTAGTTCTTCGGCTTGACGGTAGAGCTGTTGGGATTGTTCACGGATTGAATGAGCATTTTTTACCATTTTTTCTACCTGTCCCTGAAAATGAAGCGGGAGGACTGGAATTTTTATACGTTTTACTTGTGTTAATAGAATATTTGGTTGAACACTACTTATGGTTAGTTTTTTTGTTTGACTTTTACCAAATCTGGAATTCAAATAAGTGGATAAATAAAATGGGTTTAAGGTGTCTTTCGTTGTTATGTTTGCTATTGCTTGATTAGAATTTGTAAACTGCGGCAATTTATAAGCAACTGATGCGTTTCCTATAGTTCCTGCTATAGTTAAAAGAACTTGATTTTCTATCGCCAAAGATTTATGCAACATTCCGAGGCTTAATTCTTTTTTTATTTTCTTGGCATTCTCCCAATTAATAATGTTTTCTTTTATATCAGCAACATTGAGGTAAGGAACACCAGCATCAACAAACTCAATAAAATTACATAAAGAATATGCACCAAAATTGACAATAGTTTTTGATAAATTACCCAAATAATCCCATTCAGTTTTTTTTATTGCGGTTTCAAGAAAAACGAATTCTTTTTTAAAGAAATCAGAATCTATTCTAAAATTTTCATTATCCTCATAATTTAATAATTCGCTCAGCTTTACCTCGCTCACTTCCAGCCCCTCCAACAAACCCTTATATTTCTGTTCGTTGAAAGGGCTACTCAAAAAAAACTGAGTTTCTCCTTTTTCGCAAATTCGGCAAAAGCCTCGGCTATGCCGTCGCGCGTTAATCCTTCGTGATTGAAAAGGTCGTGTTTTACTATGAGGTGCCCATGCGTATCAAGAAAAAGTTCATCCGCAGTATCAGGGTTTGACAGCCGTTCTATAGTTTTTACTTCGCCCGTTTTTTCATCAATCAAATCTTCTGAAATATAAGACGATGGAGTATCTTTCTTGCGTAAATAGATTTTTTCGCCGCTGTTGTCTTTGCTTGGCTCTTGCATCGTGGCAAAGAAAATCGGGTAATCGTCGCATTTCGGACAGAGTTTATCATCCCATTTCTGTACCAAAAGCACACTGGTTTTAGTGCCGGTATGCGGTTTGAATACATTACCATGCAATCCTACTACTGCCAAAATACGGCAACGTCCGGCAATATATTCGCGTATTTGCTTGTCGCTGCTGTTGTTAAAACGTCCTTGCGGCAACACAATCGCCATTCGTCCGCCCGATTTTAGAAAATTCAAATTACGCTCTATAAACAGAATATCGCGGCTCATTTTTGCTGTTTTTTTACCTGCTGAATTCTTTGCTATTTCATGCGTAGCAAGTATTACATCATCGTCTATATCACCGGCAAAAGGCGGATTAGCCATCAAAACATCAAATTCAAAATATTTGTTTTCATCTGGTTTTGTCCTAAAATTTACAAAGCGTTGAAACCCACTTCCATAATTTTTTTGCCAATCTTGGTCGTTCACATCTTCATTCCAACGAGTGTAATCAAGCGTATTAAGTTTCAATACATTTGAGTGTCCATCGCCTGCAATAATATTGAGCATTCTGCCTACTCTAACTGAACGCGGGTCAAATTCAATAGCAAAAATATGGTCTCGCACATAGTTTATTTCCCGTTTTGAGCGGGAAGAGTTGGTAAAAAGATTCGGCTTGTCTGGATTTATTTTCCCCCACACATACAAAACCGTATGCATCGGAAATCCGCAACTGCCCGCCGCCGTGTCTATCATTGTTTCGTTTTCTGTAGGATTTAACATTCTCACGCACATATCAATCACATAACGCGGCGTAAAATATTGCCCTTTGTCACCTTTCGCTGCTTTTATAGAAAGATATTCAAAAGCATCGTCCACCACTTCGAGATTGGAATTGAAAAGTTTTATATCCTGCAAAAACGAAATGCAAGAACGTAAATGCGAAGGTTTGAGTTTTATCTTTATGTTATCGTCAAAAATTCCTTTCCACTGTTTGCAGGCTTCATTGAACAACTTGCTGATTCTTTTGTGCGTTTCCGTATCGTTACCAGTGTCTCGAAATTCGAGTTTGCGGAAATGTTCGTCATTAATCTCTTGCAAATCAACATTATTCCGCAATAAAACAGACATTTCATCAGCATTATCCATACTCATATATTCATCAAACAATTTAGTAAAAAGCACTTTAAATATTTCATCAAAACTATCTTCGCCCGAATTTGCCATAACGCGGTCTTCAAACTCTGCTATAACTCTAATAAGCGACTTCTTTCCGAGTTTGTCGTTTTGATAAAGTTGCTTGATAGTGTAATGTACGTTTAACACTTCCGAAAGTGTCTGGTTTGCTTTTGGCAAATAAGACAACTTGTTTAGAAAAGTAGTGCCAGACGCTTTGTCCTGCTCTTTGTAATAATATTCAATTTCGTTGCCGTCAGTCCAAACTCCGATAGATGCTCCCGAAAACTTGCAATAACTTTCTAATTGCTTTTTACCCTCTTTTGCTGTTGGATTTATTGGACTTTTAAGTTCAACAATAATATAGGGTTGTGTTGGACGTTCTTTTTCAAACACAACAATATCTGCACGTTTGTTGCTTGTGCCCATCTGCACCTCGCTTTGCACATCAAAACTTTCGGGGTCGTAGCCATAGTCCTCTATCAACTTCTGCACATACAACTGCCGAACAACCTCTTCGGGTGTGAGTTTTATTTCTTTGCCCCGCACAAGGCAAACAACGTAGGGTACTTTGTGTCCTTTGTTGTCGGTACGCACGGCAATGCGCTGCTCCAATGCCCGCACTTGTGCTTTGCTAAACTGCGCTAACCGGTAGTCGGAGTCGCGAAGAATTTCGATGAGTAACATAAAAATAATTTTTAGCAAAAAATAGTATAAAAAAATTACATTGCATCAAAACACAAAGGTACATAATTTTATTATAAATTGTAATTTATTGATAATCAATATATTACAATCTATTGCGCAAAATTACAAAAATAACAATGGGAATGCCCAGCAGGGCGGTGATGGTGTTGATGGGCAGCACGGCGGCGTTGCCGGGCAGTTGCGATAGCGTGTCGCACAGCAGCAGCACACAAGCCCCTGTGAGCATTGTGGCAGGCAGCAGGTAGCGGTGGTTGGCGTTTTGCAAAATCATTCGCGCTATGTGAGGCACTGCAATGCCAATAAAACCAATGGGTCCGCAAAATGCAACGGCAGCCCCTGTGAGCAAAGTGGCGGTAAAAATTATCAGCGTGCGATGCAGCGAAACGTTGTAGCCAATGCTGCGAGCGTATTCTTCGCCCAACATCAGCGCATTGAGCGTGTTGTGCGAAAGCAGTGCAACAATGCTCCCAAATGCAGTGATGGCGAACAATACAAGCAATTGCACTTGGCTCACATTGCCCACATTGCCCATTGTCCACAGCACGTATGATTTGAGCGAAGCGGCTTCACCAAAGTATTGCAGCAGGTTGATGAGTGCC
>BNTQ01000129.1 GCA_025996715.1 Bacteroidia bacterium
TATCCAATAGGGGTTCAATCCGTAGGGAGTAAGATAGTTGTCCAAATTGTTGAACTTATTTTTGTAGTCCTTCAAATCCACAATGGATAGGTCAGTGGCAATCTCGTTCAACGAGCGGTACAACGAACTACCTTGTCCTGTAGGCACCGAGTTAGTGGTTTCGGAACTGACATTGATAGACGAACTTACAGTCATTTTTTTGCCTTTGTGCGAGCCGTTTGCCGCCATTGTGTAGCGTTTGTACATATCGGCATCGGTAGGGATAGCACCATCTATTTTATTTTGCGAAAGCGAAAGGTGGTACTGAGTTGCCTCGTTGCCACCACTAAACGACACTGAGTTTTTGTAGCCCACGCCGATGTCAAAAAAGTCGCGGATACGGTCTCCTTGATAGGTGTAGGGTTTGATTTTTTGGCTGTTGTCCACCACACTGCCCCATACACGGTCTTTGCCGTCAAAAGCCGCACCCCAGTTGCCGTTTTCGTCCAATGCACGGTCGCCGCTCCAGCCCTGTCCAAAGAGGTTTTGCTCATTAGGCAAACGTCCCACCTGCGAGAGGGTAACGCTGCCATCGTAGGCAACTCGTACCTTACCATCGGTGTTTTTGCCGCTCTTGGTAGTTACCATTATCACGCCGTTGGCGGCGCGCGAGCCATAGAGAGCAGTAGCAGCAGCACCTTTGAGCACGGTCATATTTTCAATGTTATCGGGGTTGAGCGCATTAATGCCCGAACCAAAGTCCACTTGAGCGTTGAGAGCACTTCCCGATTGATTTTGCGAGTTAGTAATAGGCACTCCATCTATAATGTATAGCGGTTGGTTGTTGGCAAATGAAGAGAAACCGCGAATGATAACGTTTTGCGTGCCGCCCGGCGACTGCGCCGAAGATACGTCCATACCAGCCACCTTGCCTTGCATAGCGGTAATAGGGTTCACGGATTTTGATTTAATAATCTCTTCGCTACCTATAGAAGATGCTGCATAACCCAATGCTTTTTTGTCGCGTGTAAGTCCCATAGCCGTAACCACCACTTCCTGCAATTCGGTGTCGCTGTTGGACATACGCACATCTAATCTTGCGCGTCCGTTCACAGCCACGTCTAATGTTCCCAATCCCAAGAACGAGAAAGTGAGCGTTCCATCAGGCGGTGCTTGTATATTGTAATCACCGTTGATGCCGGTTACTGTTCCTATGGTACTGCCCTTGACCGTAACGGTAGCGCCCACTATGGGGTCGCCGCTGGCATCGTGCACCGTGCCGGATACATTTAAATCCTGCGCCCACACCGCACCTGCACTCAGTAACAGCGAAGTCAGCATTATCAAAACTTGTTTTTTCATAGTATAAAAAGTATAGTTAGTATAAATTATTGATAATCAATCGATTGTGTTTAAAATTGTCTAATTTAAACGATGGTTTAAATTAGACAATTTTTGAGGGTATAAATGGGGGGTATTTTTTTGGTGTTTTTTTGCGATAAAAAAATGAAATCTACATTAAATATCCCAAGAAACGACACCCCAGTCGTTCCTAAATCTCTAACCAATCACCTGTTTTTACTTTCAAATTGTAAGCAAAAAATCATAAAAACTATACCATCTTTTGTCAATTCGCGCTGGCTCTTAAAAATGGGGCTTATAGTTTTGAAATTAAAAAAAAGAATTTTATCTTTGCACGCTATTTTAAGTTTTTGGACATTTTTTTGTCTAATTTAAACCATCGTTTAAATTAGACAATTTCAAATGCAATCGATTGATTATCAACCTATTATTATTTAAAAAACAAAGTTATATGAAAAACAAATTTTTGATAACACTGACCACGCTATTATTGAGTGCCGGTGCGGTGTTGGCGCAGGATTTAAATGTGTCGGGCACGGTGCACGATGCTAGCGGCGACCCTGTGGTGGGTGCTACTGTAATGGTCAAAGGCACAAGCACTGGAGTGGTTACCGGCATCAGCGGAGACTATAATATCCAAGCGCCGTCTGATGGTACGCTTACTTTCTCGTTCTTGGGATTGGGCACGGTGGATGTGGCTGTGAATGGCAAAGCGAGATTAGATGTCCGTATGGCCAATGGCGACCAAGAATTGCAGGAGGTAGTGGTAGTGGGCTACGGCACGCAAAAAAAGAAGGATGTTACGAGTTCCATTGCGCGTGTAAGCGGCGAGGACATTGCTAACATGTCCGCACCCTCTTTTGAGTCGCAGTTGGCAGGACGTGCTGCTGGTGTGCAGGTAACCACCTCAAGCGGTATGGTGGGAACCGCTCCCGAATTTCAAATTCGCGGGTTTAGCACCATTTCGTCCGGTTCGCAACCGCTGTTTGTTATTGATGGGGTGCCTGCCAATAGTGGGCAGAAACAGCAACTCTACGGTCGCTACAACCCGATGGCAGACATCAACCCCAACGACATCGCATCCATTGAAATCTTGAAAGATGGTGCTGCTACTGCTATCTACGGTTCGCGTGCTGCCAATGGCGTTGTGCTTGTTACTACCAAAAAAGGCAACAAGGGCAAAACACAAGTAACCTACGATGGCTACGTGGGCTGGGCATCGCCTACCAAGTTGCACGACTTGCTTGGCGCAGAGGATTTTGTTACTATTACTAACGAAAAGTACGAAAACTGGGGTATGACAAGCCCCGCTGTACTTGACCCCAATGGCGTTAATACTAATTGGAACGATTATATCTACCAAACAGGTTTTCAGCAGAGCCATAACCTCTCAATAAGCGGCGGTACCGACAAGAGCCAATACTATACTTCCTTTGGATATTCGGATATGGAAGGCATTATCCGTGCGAGCAATCAGGAACGGTACAACATTACCGCAAACATTACCCAAAATGCCACCAAGTGGCTCACCGTAGGCACCAATGTGCAGGTGGCTCGTACCACACTCAACGGTGTGATGAACGAGGAAAATTCGCTGGGTAGCATTGGTTTTGCAGGCATTCGTATGTTGCCTAACGTAGAGGTTTTTAATTCCGATGACAAAACGGGCTATAACATTGACGCTGCAAATAGAAAAACTTTGGGACGCGGTGCCAATAAAACCTATATTGACAATGGTATCCAAAACATAGTGTGGGCAATGGACAACAATATCAATCGTTCCAAGAGTACCCGCATCATTGGGGGTGGTTTTGCCGAAATTAAGTTCTTTGAAGGGCTTACTTTGCGCACGCAGGGTGGCGTTGACCTCACTTTGCTCAACGATTTTATGAAATGGGATCCTGAGTCAGGCGATGGCTACGGGTATGGCGGTATTTTAGAAGATGTAAATACCACCTACTACAACTGGAACTGGCAAAATGTGCTAAATTTCAACCGCACCTTTGCCGATGTGCATAACGTAAGTGCTACCGTAGTGCAGGAATATACGCACACCGACTACGAATGGACAGATGCAAGCGTAACAAAGTTATCCGATCCTTTCTTTACCGAACATATCATTTCAAATACTTTTGGGACTCCTGAAATAGGCGGCAGCAAGTCGAGCAACGGCTTGGCATCTTACCTATTTCGTGCTAACTACAATTATGATAGCCGCTATTATATCGGCGGTTCTGTGCGTAGAGATGGACTCTCGCGGTTGCCCAAGGATACACGCTGGGGAACATTTTACGGCGGTTCTGCGGCGTGGCGTGTGTCGCGCGAGTCGTTTTGGACAAGTTCTCCGCTCAACTCGTGGTTCAATGATTTGCGCCTTCGTGCAAGTGTTGCCACCATTGGCAATTCCAATTTAGGCAGCGATTTTCCATACATCGGCACTTATGGAGCAAAACTCTACGGTAATCAAAGCGGTATTGCGTGGAACAATATGGGCAATGACCAATTAAAGTGGGAATCTACCACCACCTACGATGTTGGTTTGGATGGCTCGCTGTTTAACGGTCGCCTATCCTTTGAACTCGCTTATTTCCAAAAGAATACCAACGATTTGGTGATGGAAGTACCTACACCGCCATCACTCGGCATACCGTATAACAGTTACTACGACAACATAGGTGCTATAACCAATTCGGGCGTGGAAATACAAGTTAGCGGCACTCCTGTTGCTGTCAGCGGTTTCAAGTGGCAGGCAGATTTTAACATATCGTTTGTGAGCAATAAGGTCAAAACATTGGTGAATGGCGCAGATTTAATGCAAGACAACTACACCATCACCCGCGAGGGCGAATCGTACAAATCCATTTACGGCTATGATTATTATGGTGTAAATAAAGCAAACGGCAACCCGATATGGCGCAAGGCAGATGGTTCATTGGTGCAGTTTAGCACCTTTGGTGATGCCTCGCTGGGTGAGCAGGAGTACGACTATGCTGTGTACGACCCCGCTAATCCTTCGGATGTGTCGCAACCCTCTTCTCTATCTGCTTCTGATGACCGCAAAATTTTGGGTTCGTCTTTGCCCACGTGGTACGGTGGCTTCAACAACACCTTTACCTATAAGGGTTTTGACCTGAATGTGTTCCTGCGTTTTTCGGGCGGCAACAAGATTATGAATGCCACGCGACAGGAACTCCTGAACTTGAATTTTTCTAACAATGGCAAGGAAATTTTAGGACGCTGGCAAAGCACTGAGAATCCGGGCGATGGAATGATGCCAAAGATTGGCTATGGCGACGAGAATGTATTACTTAACAATGGATATACGGACTCTCACTTTGTGGAGGACGGTTCGTACTTGCGCCTTGCAAACCTCGCGCTGGGCTATACCTTGCCTGCTTCAATAATATCTAAGGTGGGTATTTCCAAAGCACGCATTTATGTGCAAGCGCAAAACCTGCTTACCATTACAGGATACGATGGATTAGACCCCGAGACATCTACGCGCACCGGCGTTGATTGGACGGGTATGCCGCAGCAGAAGGTATTTACTTTTGGCGTGAATGTTACATTTTAATTTTTGAACGTTTTTAATTCTAAATATGATTATTATGAAAATGATAAAACAACATACAATATTAGTTGCCTCGCTGTTGGCAACTGCATTGTTCGCTTTCAATTCTTGTGAGCAGGACGTAATTGACTTGGCTCCCGTGAACTCTCTGTCGGAACTAACAGCATTTGCTACTCCCGAACGGTGCGAGTTGTCGGTGGTGGGTGCCTACGATGCCGCTCAATGCGGGTATTACGAAACAGCGGCAGCATACACACGCGGCTACCCTTTTGGGGCAGCGAGCATTCTACAAGGTGAAATGCGCGGCGAGGATATGG
>BNTQ01000130.1 GCA_025996715.1 Bacteroidia bacterium
CATTAGCGCAAAATGGCTACAAAGTGGAATATCTTAAAATGACAGAAAATAGTTTTGATATATATCTAAACGGGATTAGCACAGAACTTAAAAAGACCACAAGCCATAACAATTTAGTGGATTACGCTAAAAAAGCGGTGAATAAACAAGAGGCAAAATTGGTCGTTTTTGAATTTGAAACAATGACTGGTAACATACGAGACGAACTGAACAAAATAAAAAGAATGAACATAAAAGTGAAGTACTTTACTACTGCCGATAAAATAATAATAGACCTATAAAATACGAAGCCCCGACAAAATCGGGGCTAAGGGTGGTACGAACCTTGCGGCACGTTCCTAAAACGTTTCACGCAACAAAGGTATGTCAATTTTATTTAATATCCAAATAATTGTGAATTATTTTTTTTCAGCGACCAACGAACAGCAACCAGCGACCAACATAGCACAGACTACAAAAAATGAAATAAAAGATGTTAACTTTGCAATTCAAAAATGAATAGAAACAACAAAATGGATTCACACGCAGAATATATTTTGCACAATGCGGCTCGATGGCGGCTTGACTTTTTTGACAGCCAAAAAGGCGGGTATTTAGTTGTTGATAATGAACGAATAGAACAAAGCAAGGTGAATAAACAAGAAATGGAGAAGTACAAAAAAGAGTACAATATGTGCCTAACATTAGCGCAGAATGGCTACAAAGTGGAATATCTTAAAATGACAGAAAATAGTTTTGATATATATCTAAACGGGATTAGCACAGAACTTAAAAAGACCACAAGCCATAACAATTTAGTGGATTACGCAAAAAAGGCAGTGAATAAACAAGAGGCAAAATTAGTAGTATTTGAACTTGAAACAATGAATGCTGAAACAATGAAAGAGATGTTGAAACTAAAAGTTATGAATATACCTGTAAAATACTATTTAACAAATGATAAAACACACATTATTGACCTATAAAAAATCAACAGCCGAATATTGCTATTCGGCTGAGGGTGGTACGAACCTTGCGGCACGTTCCTAAAACGTCTTATGCAACAAAGGTATGTCAATTTTATTTAATATCCAAATAATTGTGAATTATTTTTGTAAAAAAACTTTTTCAGTAACCAACTAACAGCAACCAGCGACCAACGAGGCACTTGCCCATTGGTCGCTGGTATTATTCCCCCTTAGGGGGTTAGGGGGTGGTTATTGTTTCACCACCTTTGCCACCCGATTGCCCACCTTTACAAGGTACACGCCTGCGGGCAAATGCGAAATGTTGATGGTAATGTTACCACCCTGTAGAGACGTGGCATGCCGCGTCTCTACGAGAACGCTATTCACATTGTAAATCTCCACCTTGTCCCCCGCATTCCATTGTACATTGTCAATTGTCAATTAACTGCAACGCCCCTCGTTCAGCGCAATATATGAGAATGTTGAGTGGCAATGCAATTGTCGCTCAACAATCATGCATATTCCGCTCAACGGAGGGCTACAAAAAAAGCCCCCAAGCGGGAGGCAGGGGGGCTTTTCTTTTTAAAATCACAACTCAGACATTATTCTGCCACGCTGCGGACGGGAAAGCCTGTCCTGCGGCCGTCGCTGCCCACGCTGGCGTCGCCGCTGCTGAACAGTAGTCTGTCGGCGTTCGCCGCATTCACCGTACTACTCCAGTAGTAGCCGTACGTGTCTGCGTGGTTGAGCAAACTGCTGGTGCCGGAGCGGTAGCCTGCTGCAGGCAGGAAAAGAGTGTTACCCGAAGCAATGTCGGTAAACAATCGACCGATAGCAGGTGTAGTAACCCATTCCTGAGATACCTTTTCGGAGTCTAACAGTTTGTTGAGTTCTGCCTCAGTAGGTACGCGCCAACCTTCGGGCGAGGGGTCATTCTCTTCCGCCCAATTGTTGCCTTCAGGAGTAGTAGCATCCCAACCAGTTACAGCGCCTGTGGCATCCCACGCTGCTATTCTGTTCCACTGATAAAACTTGCCGGGGGCTTCGGGCGTGGCTGCAAATGTACCGAAGTCGTCCACATTGCGTTTTGCCCATACTACGCCGTTAATCTCTACGCCAAGTCCTTCTATGGTCAGGTTAAGCACGATGTCTGCCGCTCCGTTTGCCGATACGGTAAGGGTTGCCGCAGCATCAAGAGTTTGAGGCGTTGCGCTGACGGTAAAACCTATTTCGGTTTTCGTAACCGTTACCCACGTCTGGTCGGAAACAGCATCCCACGAAGCCTGATTAGTGCTTACCGTAAAGGCAACGTTGCCGTCAGCCGTGCCGTCGGCTGCAAAGGCGATGGCGGTTTGCTCGGCGGGCGTGAGGGCGAGCGTGGGCGCTGCCGCTGCCTGCGTTACCGCGAGCACAACAGAGGTTGCCGTACCCGCCGAAACGGTAACATTTGCCGCTTCGGGTGCGGTGACTGCGGTGTTTTCCGCCGCGACAAGGGTAAACCCTGTTGCGGTTTTGTTTACCGTAACCCACGTTTTGTTCGCAACGGCGTTCCACTCGCTCTGATTGGTGGCTACGGTAAACGTGGCGTTGCCGTCAGCCGAGCCATCAGCCTTGAACTTCACTTCCGTCTGAAACGGGTTGATACTTAACGAAGGCGTTTCGCCTTTGTCTTCGTCCTTGTCTTTTTTACAGGACGTTGCTACTACGGCAGCGCTCATCATAAAGACGGCTGCCAACGATTTGAAACTAAGATTTAATTTGTTCATAACAAAAAAACATTTAATTATTAAAAAACTATTAATTTATCCAAAGTGCAAAAGTACAGCAATGGATTATAGAAGTGGTCGCAATTTATGAATTGCGACCACTTTGTTGTATTTGAAGGAGAAATAAGCCGGTAGCCGGCATGTTATTCCTGTTTATAAAATAATTTTTATTACTTTTGTGGTCAAAAAAATAAACATCGGTATGAATAAAATCGTTACTCTTTTCCTCCTTGCAACCCAGTTTGCCATATCAGCGTCTGCACAGGCTGGGAGAGATACGCTTATTCACCTGCCCGCCTACACCGACCTGATGCTGTCTGCTCCGGTGAAAGTAAACCCCGATACCGTTTTCTATCATATCGCCACCCGCACGTATGCGGAAAACCTTGAAGAATTGTTCTGTTACTACGAAGAACGTGTGCTTAACCTTTCTCCTGAAGAATTGAAACAGGAAATCGAGCGTATGAAACAGGCTGCCCTCCGCTACCGTAGCGACAAACCGGAAGTCGAAGCGGAATACCTTGCCGCCTATTCCGAAGAAACCGACCCGGTTGCAGCCATGCAGTCGGTACTGAGCCATGCAGAGGCACGCGGAGATTTGTATATGACCCTTCGCGCCCGCGAGTTCATCATTGTGAGAGCTTACCGGATGCAGTATTTCTATGTTCTTTTTCCGCACATCCTGAAGCAGTTGGCTGATTTGGAAAAAGTTTCCCCACAGGATTTCCCCGACAAACAATACTGCTATCATCATATCGGCAAAATCTATCTTGACTTCGGCGACTACGACCGCGCCATTCCGCTGTTTCGGAAAGCCCTGCTCAACAACCCTGCATGGCGTACCTTTTACGACCAGGGAAATCTCCGGGCACGTTATTCGCTGGGGGGCTATTTTGCCTCTGTCAATGAGTTGGACAGCGCCGAATGTTATTTCCGCTCCATACTCGAAAGTTCCGACTCGGTAAAATTTCGTCCCATATACAACGCTCAGGCGGTCATCCAACTGGGACATATTGCCGTCCGCCGCAGGCAATATGACGAAGCCCTGCGCCTCTACCGGGAAGCCATTCCGGTGGTGACTGCCTATAAGAACGACCTTTTGACCGTCGATATGCTTATCGGAACAGGAAACGCCAGTCTGGGGAAAGGCGACCTGAAGCAAACCAAAGCAATAATCGACTCCGTTCATATCCTGCTCGACCATTTCCCGTCCACCGGTCAGGACCGCCACCTGACGGCTTTCTATCCGCTGCTGAGCAAGTATTATGCCCACACCGGCAACGAGCCGGCGGCATCGGCTTATCTCGACTCGACCCTCGCCGTCAATAAGCGAATAGAAAATCAATACAGCGTCATGCTCCTGCTGCGTGCCGAACAGGAAGATTTTCTGGCGCGGCAGCAACAGAAAGAACAGCAGATACGCCTGCGGGAACGGACGATAATAGCCGTTTCAGGTATTATGCTGCTGCTTGCAATTACACTAAGCATCATTATCTATCTCTATCGCAAACGGCAAATCGCCTACCGCGAACTCGTCCGTAAAAACCTGCAATGGGCTGATGCCGATATGCCGCGGGAGGTCGGAACGCCGGATGAAATTCGGGATGAAACGCCCGCAACGGAACCTGTCGAGACCGACAAAAAGGAAGCGGACAGCGGCAAAACAGCAACGCCTTCTGCGATGGACACAGTTTTAATGACCGAGATACGGCGGCGGATGATCACCGATAAAATATACACCAATCCCGCACTGACTGAGGACTGTTTGGCACGGGAATTGGGCATTAGCATCGCTTACGTCTCTGCGGCTGTCAATCGCTGCGAGCAGAGGCATTTCAACGCTTATATCAACGAATTTCGCGTGAAGGAAGCCATTCATCTGCTGTCGCAGCAGGCGAGCGCAGGCAAATCGGTCGATGAGATTGCCGATATGGCAGGCTTCAACGACCGTCAATCATTCTACCGCGTATTCAAAAAAACAACCGGACTGTCGCCTACCGATTTCAGAAAGAACATGGGGAAAAAAGATACACTCCATGTACGTTGAGAAAACGTGTGATATATTTCTGCGGCAAAGATAGAAAGTATTTTTGAATTACAAAAAAATCATAAATTATATTTCTTACAAATGACAAATAATTTCTTGATATTTTTTGCAAAAAGCCCAAAAATTCCGAAATAATATGACACACAGTACAGAAATGTTGTCTGAACTGTGATTTTAGGGTGATTTTTTTGATTTTTGTGATTTGGGAGAGGGGAAATAAAAAAATTCCGAAATAATTTTGGTGGTTTGGAAAAATTGTTGTACCTTTGCGCCACCAGTACCCGCCGAGCCTCTTTACAATGCTTAAATAGGCGGGTCGTTTTATTTTATGATCATGAACACTAGCGTTGCGTTATAAATCAAAGAGATTCAATTGGTTATATTGAGGTTCTTTGAAATATTGTAATTGAGGTTGTAGAAATAGTTGATTTATCGGCGTTTTGT
>BNTQ01000131.1 GCA_025996715.1 Bacteroidia bacterium
GTGGCGGTTCGATGTAAGCACCTTCCGATTAATCGGTCGAGAGCTTATTACAGATAGGATTACGGCATTATTCGAGTTGGTAAAAAATTGTTATGACGCCAATGCGAAACGAGTAGATGTCATTTTTGAAAACGTGTCATCAATTAATTCCAATAGTAAGATAATTATTAAGGATGACGGCTATGGAATGGAATTTGAGGATATTAGAGATAAATGGATGGTTATCGGAACATCTAGTAAGCGAAAAGACCCATATTCACCAGAACCCTTCAACCGCAGGTGTGTAGGGGAAAAAGGGATTGGACGTTTTGCTGTTGATAAATTGGGAGATAAAGTAAACATCATAACAAAAAAGAATGGTGCTCTTCAAAAACTAAATGTAGAAATAGATTGGAACAAGTATGAGTCTTCTGTCCATACATCAAATTCGTTACAAAAAGAGTTAGTTTTATTTACCGATATAGAAAATAAGTATAATTATGAAGATGCTATCAATACAGACCAAGGGACTACTTTAGATATTTCAGGCATCAGAGAAATTTGGACTAAAAATGATATAGATAGATTATTTAAAGAATTAACAAAACTAGTATCTCCATATTATCCATTAAGTCCACCTTTTGATATTTATATTAAGTCAAATGAGTACGAAGCCTATGAAAAAGAAACTATTGTTAAAGTTGATACAATAAAATATGCATCTCATTCTGTAAATATTAACTTCAATGAAGAAAAGCAATTACAAGAAGCATTATCTTTTGATAAAGAAGAAGGAATAATAAAAAAAATAGACATCCCTGTTCAATGTTTTGGCAAGATTGCTATGAGATTATTTTATTTCGATGAATTAGCCAAAAAGCAATATCATGCAAAATATAAAAATGATGAAACCCGTATTGACGGCATTAAAATATATAGAGATGGTTTGATTACGACACCATTTGCTGAATTTGAGGCGCATCCAGACAAAAAAAGGGATATATTAGGTATTGATAAACGATTATGGCGGGATATTTTTAATCGATTAAGTACACGTGATATTATTGGAATTGTTGATATTACAAAAGAAGGAAATCCTCAAATCATAGATGCAACTAATAGACAAGACTTTGTTGATAATGTTGAATATCGCAAATTAAAAAAGTTTATTATCAACCAAATAGATGTTTTTTCCGAATTAAGAATTTACGAACGAGAAAAAAAGAAAGCGAATGTTGCAGACAATTTGAAAAAAGCGAGTGAAGATGTTAAAGACTTTGTAAAAACAATTGAGAATATTGAGCGAAATAATCCTACATTAAAACGGGATCTTTCTCCATTAAAACAGCAAGCAAAGCAAGTTGATTCTGCGGTAAAAAAAGGGTTGCAAGAACATAAAAAAGCTGAAAAGGATTTTTTGAGAAAAGAAAATATCTATTTGAGTTTGATGTCTTTACAAGATTATGCCACCAATATGTCTCATGCAGTTAGAACAGCTCTCCATAATATAAAAGATAAAGCAGAGTTTTTTAAATTACACTATCCAAACAGCCAACTTGAAGAATTTTTCAAACGTTACGCCATTGAAATATATGAAGAAATGGAAATTCTTAAAAGAGTAATTGACTATATGTTGAGTTATGCAGGTTCTAATATTCCTTTTGAGAACTTAGATGTAAAAAAACTTATAGAAAATTTATTTACAGATAAATTGCGCTTTGTCAACGAAAATATTAAGACATTAATTGAAATAAAAGATAATTTTATTATCAATGCAAATAAACAATTTTTTGCAGACATATTCCAAAATTTAATAGATAATTCAATTAAAGCCTTAAAAAATACAAATGATAAAATTATTAAATGTTCAGGGTATATTGAAAACGATAACTTTATTTTATTTTATTCGGATAACGGTGTTGGAATTAAGGAAGAAGATAGAAAAAAAGTTTTTGAGTTATATTATACAACAACTGCAGAAGACGGAGGTGCAGGCATTGGCTTATTTATTGTAAAAACAAGAATTGAAGCACTGAAAGGAACAATTGAAGTTGTGGATAATGAATTTTTACCCTCAGGCACTACAATAAAAATTACATTACCTTTTAAAAAATAAAAATTATGGAAAATTTTAACATAAACATTATTGTTATAGATGATAATTTAAAGGAAACAGACCCCTTATTAGTACAATTGAAATTGTCGTTTAAAGACGCTCAAATTACCTTGAAAAAGAATGCTAAAGATGGATTAGAATACATTCTTAGCAACTTAAATAACAAAATGATAGTTTTATTAGATTATGATTTAGGAGCAGATGAGCCAAATGGAACAGAAATATTTTTAAAAATTCGAGAAAAGACAGCTTTACTATATGTAATTATTGTTACCGCTAAATTAATTGATGAAATTTCTAATAAAGAGTTGGCAACCTATATCAACAAAGACGCATTGGCTATTGTTGACAAGACAACATCACTTAATGATAAAATTGCTTTAGTCAAAAATGCTATACATAAACTTGACGTGAGAGTAGATTGTGTTCTTGAGCAATGGATTTCAAATCATTCGGAAGATGAACAAAACGAATCGTATTTGACTACAACTTTAGGAAAAACTTATACTTTGAAAGATGTTTTGGCAGAAATTCGGCAAGGAACAGACTTTGGAAAATCAATGGAACGTAAAATCTTATTATTAGCAATAGATTTATTAACTCGTGGCAAAAAACAAATAGATGATTAACTTTGTAGTAGCATACGATAATATAGACACAAAACTTGGGATGTACTTCGAGGAGTGCAAAAATCAGTTATTAGGATTGTTGGAAGAACATAATGAACTTGTCAATGGCAATGTATGTGAAATTGCAGGTAGGCAGTGTAATAATGCCTATATTGACATAATGATTCCTAAATACAACACAAATCCTTTCGTTTTTATCGCTTATTCTCACGGAAACGAAAAAGCGTTGTGCTGCAATGCAAATTTCTATGTTGATAAAAATGTCAATGCTCGTCATTTTGTAAATTCATTGTTTTATACTACCGCTTGTTCTGCCGGTAAAGAATTGGGCTCTTATTTAGTCGACAGTGGTTGTTTGGCGTTTGTCGGTTACAAAAATGACATTAACGTTTACATAAAAACTGACAAAAAAGATATTTCAAAAAACTGCGATAATGCAGGAATCGTGGCTTTTTTATCTGAAAATATTACTATTTTAGAGGCATGTAAAAAAATGAAAACCTACTATACGCAGCAAATAGATAAATTGGAGAATATGAAAGATATGATATTTGCAGGAGAATTAGTAGAGGCAAGAGATGCTTTGATTTGTTTAGGTAATGAAAATCTAAAAAAAGAAGATTTATTTGTTACTTGATTTATATCCGGAATTTCCGGATAGTTCAAAGTTTAATAACTTATAATAATATGAGTACAAATACACAAAACATAATCATTTACAACACCGACGACGGCAAGGCTTCTGTATCGTTGTTAGCGAAAGACGGGCAGGTTTGGCTCAACCAACAACTGCTTGCCGAACTTTTTGACACCTCTAAGCAAAGTATCAGTTATCACATATATAATATATTGAATGATAATGAGTTAGATGTAAATTCAGTTGTCAAAGAATTTTTGACAACTGCCACTGATGGCAAAAATTACAATATTACTTTTTACAGTTTAGAGATGATTTTGGCGGTCGCATTCAGAGTAAACAGCAAACGTGGCACGCAGTTTCGAAGATGGGCAAATAGTACATTGAAAGAATTTTTGCAAAAAGGCTTCGTTATGGACGATGAGCGATTAAAAAATCCTAATGGCAGGTTTGATTATTTTGATGAATTGCTTGCTCGTATTCGCGATATTCGTGCCTCTGAAAAACGATTTTATCAAAAAGTGCGAGATTTATTTGCGCTATCGAGTGATTATGATGCTACCGATAAAGCGACACAGATGTTTTTTGCCGAAACGCAGAATAAGTTGTTATATGCCATCACAGGACAAACAGCAGCAGAATTAATTACTTCGCGTGCAGATGCCTCGCAACCCAATATGGCATTAACGAGTTGGAAGGGTAAAGTAGTTCGCAAACAGGATATTTACACCTCAAAAAATTATCTTACAGAAAGTGAAATCGATAATTTAAACCGTTTTGTAACTGTATTTATTGAAACAGCAGAATTACGAGCCAAAGACCGTAAGGATATTACGATGTCGTTTTGGAAAGAGAATATTGATAAAATTCTATTGCTCAATGACAAACAAATTCTTTTGGGCAAAGGTTCGGTAAGTAATGCGCAAATGGAAGAACAAGTTGATAAGGTATATGAACAGTTTGATGCTGAGCGAAAAAAATATGAAGCGCTTTTAGCAGATGAGCAAGACTTGAGAGAATTAGAGGAGAAAATTAATAACGATAACCCGATAATAAATTAAACCTTTGCTACAACTCTCTAACATACAATTGGGATATTCTCGCGCAGGGGTGTACAAGCCTGTGTTCGTGCCGTTTTCGGCTGCTGCCGATAGGGGCGAATTGGTGGCGCTTACGGGCAAAAATGGGCAGGGCAAAAGCACGCTGTTGCGCACCATTGCTGGACTGCAGAAATGTTTGAGCGGACAAATTTTGTTTCAACAAAAAAATCTTTCTACCTGCTCTGTACGGCAATTGGCAACTTTGATGAGTTATGTTTCGACCGAAAAAATCACGGTGGACAACCTCAAAGTGTTTGATTTTGTGGCTTTGGGACGATACCCTTATCTCAATTGGTGGGGCAAACTCACTGCCGGCGACAAAGATATTGTAGAGCGCGCCTTGCAAACCACCGATATGCTGCCGTATGCGTGGAAAAATATCCGTCAACTGAGTGATGGCGAGCAACAGCGGGTGATTCTTGCGCGGGCATTGGCACAAAACACGCCCCTCATTTTGTTGGATGAACCCACGGCATTCCTTGATTTTACAAGCCGTTACCAAATCATTGCTTTGCTCAAAACGTTAGCCATCGAGCAACAAAAAATCATTTTGTTTTCGACCCACGACTTGCCCTTGGCGGTCAAAATTGCCCACCAAATGTGGGTAATGGACAACGAATTTTATGCTGCCACGCCTGCCGCTTTGCTTCAAAATGGCACTTTGCGCAGTGTTTTTGTGGCTTCCGGCAAGGGGGAAATTG
>BNTQ01000132.1 GCA_025996715.1 Bacteroidia bacterium
GCGCGCTGATGCTTGAGAGCAGTAATAATACTCCTATTGTTGAGATTTACAGTATCAATGGAGTGTTACTACTTGAACTGCCCATTTTGCAGTTCAACTCCGACAATACCGCTACTGTTGATGTATCTCGGCTAAGAGCAGGTATTTACTTTGTGAAAGTGGGCGATAATATATCTAAAGTGGTGGTGAAATAATGGAAAATGCATAATGGACATTATTTATTGTTCATTATTTTACTAACTTTGCATTCACAATCCGCAACATTACACTTTTCGCTGTTGCGGATTGTGAATCTGTGCTTGCGAGTGAAAATTTAGACACAAACCATGAACATAACAACATCCAATATCGCCTTCTACCGCCGTTACTACAAACTGCTCGCCCTCGCCGTTGTGATAATGGTAGGCGTCATTGTGGGGAGTTTGGTAGTGGGAGAGTCCGTGCGCGCAACCTTAGTGCAGCGCGTACACGAGCGCTTGGGCAACACAGAAACCATAGTGTTTGCCAACAATTCCTTTCTGCAAAGCGAGGTTACCAACAGTCCCATATTTGAAGACCAAGCCCAAGCCATCCTATTAACCAACGGTTTCATATCCGACAACGGCATGTTAATCCCAGTAATGGTATGGGGCATAGACGATGTAGGGGCAAACCTACGTGTTTGCCCCCCGACCCCGAACATGGACAACGTAGGGGCGAACCTACGTGTTTGCCCCCCCAACCCACGTGTTTGCCCCAATCTACCGGTTACCCCAAATAACATCCCGCAAGGCGGCGCAAAAATCAACGCAGCATTAGCACAAAACATAACATCACAAACCGAACTCGTCCTACGCCTACCCGCCACAGGCTTAGTCCCATCCGGCTCACTATTCGTAACCGACAACTACACCACCAGCGCACGCTTCACCGTGTCGGGCATCATCGATGCAGCCAACGGCGGCAACCTAAGTTTGAAGAACGAGCAGACCATCCCTTACAATATCTTTGTGGGTCGCACAGAGTTAGCGTCTATATTGGATATTGAGGATAAGGTCAATTTGATATTATGTGCCAAAGCGGTTTCATACGCCGACTTTTGCACAATATGGCGCCCTGCCTTGTCGGGCATAGATGTAAATACGCACGCCGCATGGATGGAAATCACCTCCGACCGCGTTTTCATTCAGGGTGATGCCGTGCAAGCGCTATACGACAATCACCCCAACGCCAACCGCCTCTTTTCGTATTTGGTTAATTCCATCGATGCCAAAGGTCAATCCATTCCCTATTCATTTGCCACCGCCGCCGACCAATACCGAGGGCGCCCCTTGCAGGATGATGAATTTATTCTTTCGGATTATGCGGCAACGCGCATCGGTGCACAAGTGAATGACCCCATACGCATCACCTATTATCTATCCAAAGATTTGAAGACGCTTGTGGTGGACACGCTCGACGGAGTGGTAAAGCAAATTGTGCCGCTCAGCGAACTCGTTGCCGATAAGACATTGAGCGCGAACTTTCCCGGTCTGTCGGACGTCGAAAAGTGCACCGATTGGGACAGCGACCTGCCCATTGATATGAACCTGATTACCAAGCAAGACGAAGATTATTGGGCGTCATATCGAACCACACCCAAAATCATCATTCCATACCGCGCCGTGTATGAGAAATGGGGCAACGCCTACGGCAACGCCACCGCCCTACGCATCCCCATCGCAGACACACGCCGCGCCGCCTCTCTACAAGATGAACATCTAACACCGGCGATGTTTGGCATCCAAATCATCCAACCCAAAGCAGCAGGATTGAATGCAGCCCGCAGTGGTGTTGATTTCTCGTCGCTCTTCCTCTCGTTAGGATTCTTCATTATCCTATCGGCAATACTGCTAATGCTCGTCCCCCTTGCAGAAATGATATACGTGCGGTGCAACGAGATCGCCCTGTACGCTGCATTGGGCTACACCCGCCAACGCATTGTGGGGCTGCTTTGGCGCGAGTCCGCACCTGTCGTGCTCATCGCCTCGTTCATAGGCATTGTCGCGGGATTGCTATACACTTGGCTAATACTGCTGTTGTTGGGAAGCCTTTGGCAGGGCGCAACCCACACCGGCGGATTTGTTTTGTTCCCAAGTGCAGCAACAGTTCTCATTGGATTTGTGGCAGGCATTGCCATTGCTTTGATTACGCTGTGGATAAGTCTAAGGTTCAAGGTTGCAAGGTTCAAGTTGCAAGTTAAACCCAAGACCCGCAACTTGAAATCCGCCACCTTAACATTAAAGTCTCTCCTTTGGGCAAACTTGTACGCCAATCGTAGGCGAGCACTACTATCCTTCTTCACCTTGACCGCAGGTGTGCTCATCGTCTTTTCGGTAGGATTGAATCGGCGCGGCTTTGCCGACAATGCGCAGTTGGCAAGCGGCACAGGCGGCTATTCGTTGTGGTGCGAGAGCAGCGTCCCCATCTATCACAATATGTCCACGCCTGAGGGACGCAAGAAGTTAGCATTAACCGACTTGCCCCAAGACGCTCGCATCATCCAAATGACCCGCTACGGCGCCGATGATGCAAGTTGTCTGAACTTGAATAAAGTATCGCAACCAACAGTCTTGGGCGTGGATATGAACTTACTGCCAACAACAGATTTCGCGATAGAAAGGCATATTTATCCCAACAAAGAAACGGTCTTTGCATCCTTGCAAACCGCCGCCGATTCTGTTTACCCCGTGCTGATTGACGAGACAGTGCTAATGTGGGGTTTGATGTTGCAATTGGGCGACACCATTTCGTACAAAAGCAGCACCGGCAAACGAATTTACCTGCGTTTGGCAGGCACGCTAAAGAACTCCATTTTTCAAGGCAGTGTGTTGATGGATAAGACACTATTTTCCAATATATGGGGCGAAATCACAGGCAGCGAAATAGCATTGGTAAAGGTCAAAGACACGGAAACGGAGGCAACCCGACGACTTTTGTCGCAGGCATTAAACGAATACGGCGTGCGGGTAACGCCCACTGCGCAACGCTTGAAAGAGTTTAACAGCGTTACAGATGCTTACCTCAACATCTTCTTGACCCTCGGCGGATTGGGTTTGCTGCTGGGAATTATGTGTTTTATTATCGTCATTCGCAAAGACCTCCTTGCACGCAAAGAACAAATTTCAATCTACCGTGCATTGGGATTTACCGATAAAAGAATAGCGCAAATGTTGGTTCGCGAAAATCGCATTGTACCGCTTTGCGCTATTGTAGTCGGAGTTGTGGGGTCATTGGCAGGTGCCGTTTCCGGCTTAGCAAACGTCAGCATTTGGATTTGGCTCACAACGCTCGTATTAACCGTTTTGCTAATCTTGTCTGTGGTTGTTTTTATTCGGTTTTTGGTTTCGAGTTTAATGGAAACCTCTAAACATTATTAACCCGAATTGTTTGACCTACCATCTCTCTCTTTCCACTCCATCCACTATGGTATGGGTAATAAGCCCTGTGAGTGTCCATCCGATAAAAAGGCTGTTTTTACTTTTTGAATGCAACCTATCGGCAGCCACCGTGTAGGTTGGGTTGAGGTCGGCAATGGCGATGTCAGCCGCCGCGCCCTCTTTGAGTTCGCCTGTGCCGATGCCCATTAGTTTGGCAGGGTTGGCACTCATCAAACGCGAAAGTTGAGGCAAGGTGAGAATGCCGGTTTGCACCAACTTTGTGTAAGCCAATGCAAACGCCGTTTCAAAGCCCACTGTGCCAAAAGGCGCAAGGTCAAATTCTCTGTTTTTTTCGTTGGCACTGTGCGGCGCGTGGTCGGTGGCAATGGCATCTATGGTGCCGTCGGCAAGCCCGCGCAATATCGCCTGCACATCAGCATCCTCGCGCAACGGAGGATTAATTTTGGCATTGGGATTGTACGACAACACTTCTTTGTCCGTTGCCGAAAAATAATGAGGGCAGGTTTCGCACGAAACTTGTGCACCGCGCTGTTTGGCTTGCCTAATGAGTTCCACGCTGTTTTGTGTGCTCACGTGAGCAATGTGTACGCGCGTGCCCACCGTTTCGGCCAAAATAATGTCGCGTGCCACTTGCACTTCTTCGGCAGCGCGTGAAATGCCCTTAAGCCCCGCTATGGTTGCGTTTAAGCCATCATTAACTACTCCGCCATCGGATATATTTTTATCTTCGCAATGCGAAATAATGAGCGCATCAATGCCCGATGCGTACTTCAATGCCAAAAACATTACGTTGCCATTATCAACAGGGCAGCCGTCGTCCGAAAATGCTACTGCTCCTGCCATTTTCATCTTCCCAATTTCGGCCAATTCTGCGCCCTTTTGTCCTTTGGTAATTGCGCCAATGGGATAAACTTTTGCATAGTTGGATTCGCGCCCTCTGTCTTTGACATAGCGCACAAGAGCGGCGCAATCCAACACCGGCGTGGTGTTGGGCATACAGCAAACCGCCGTAAATCCTCCGTGCAAGGCAGCACGCGCGCCGCTGGTGATGTCCTCTTTGCTCTCTTGCCCAGGCTCGCGCAGGTGGCAGTGCATATCCACAAAACCGGGCAGCACCGTTAGTCCTGCGGCATCAATCACCTTGGCAGCAGCCTCGTTGATGTTGGGTGCTATTTTGGCAATCACACCATCTTTGACCAAAATGTCAAGTCGTCGGGTGTCGTCAGCAAGCACCACTGTCCCGTTTTTTATGAGTAAATCCATAGATAAGTTTCAGGTTTCAAGTTTCAGGTTTCAAAAATACTTTTTTCATTGTTCATTGTTCATTGTTAATTGTTATTTCAGCATATCCAGCACCGCCATCCTCACCGCTACGCCATTGGTAACTTGTTCCAATATCACGCTCGATTTGCAATCCACCGAGGCGGAACTCATTTCTACGCCGCGATTGACAGGTCCCGGATGCATTAGCAAAACGTTGCCTGCAGCCTTTTGCACACGCTCCTCGTTGATGCCATAGAGGGCAGCATACTCGCCCACCGATGGAAACATTCCGCTTTGCTGCCGCTCGGTTTGAATGCGCAAACCCATTATTACATTGGCATCCACAACGGCTTCGTCTATACTATTTGCCACG
>BNTQ01000133.1 GCA_025996715.1 Bacteroidia bacterium
ATTTGTAATAGTCCATGCCTGCACCTACACCGTTTTCTATGTATTGGGCATCGTAGAACAATTTGTCGCTTGGGTCCATAAATTTGCTTCTTGTCCACGCATCAATACGTTTTACATCATCAAGATACTTCTGCTCGTGTGTTTGCTCGTATATTTTTATACCGCCCAGCATTGCTACTGCACAACTGATATTACACTTATACTGTCGATAGTTGCCCATAGAGGGGTCTTCTTTGAAATAAAGTCCTCCGCCCAGCACATTGTCTTCGCCCAACATCGTAAATGCAAGAGCCGCCTTGGCTTTTTCCAAATAAATAGAGTTGCCTGTGGCACTGTATGCATCGCACAATCCGATAGTCATCCATCCGTTTTCGTCGTAGAAACGGTCGGGTTTTTCTCCCGGTAATCGTTGATAAGATTGATAACCGCTTTTGCCATCCCACTCTTTCCAATAATCTTCCAAGTTCAGATAGTAATTGTGCAATGTGGACTCCCAGCCTGTTTTATCAAACCTTACTCCTTCGGTGTAGGTGTACAACAAAAAGATATTGCCCCAGAGATGGGAGCGCTGATTTTTATCCTGGTCTTCATAATAAGAGTTGGAGAGGTTTATTCTCATATCACGGTCAATCATATTGAGCGTTTCTATTGCCCAATCATAATAATTATTTTCAACGGACTTGTTGCCGCCGCCAATAATATTTTCCGACTTGGCTCCGTCACACGCGGAGATTGTGCAGGCAAGTGCTGCGACAAAAATGGATGATAATTTTAATGCTTTCATAGTAATTGTTTTTAATAATATCGCTGTTAAAAAATCCTTAATTAGATGGTGTTTGTGTTTTCATAATGTTAGCGAGCACGGATACCATTGCCTCGTTAAAGTCAGGATAAATATACTGAAATACCTGTACCGAACTTTCTGCTACATCCAATTCCCCCGCCAAAACAGGGAGGTGAGATGCGCCGTCGGGGGAGGTTTGGCTTAGTCGAATGGTATGAAACAAAAACACATCTACCTTGCTATTGTCAATGCCCAAGTTTTGGGCTTCTTGTGGAGAATAAGCAAAATAATTTCCATTCCCTTTGACATAAATTTTTCGTCCGGCTGCGTGCACAAGCGGTGCTATGCTCCACATTCCTTTTATATCAGTGGTAAACGCTCCGGGCGTTCTTACCAAGTATTCAATGGGGTCTGTTGATGATGACGTAGCAGCATAGATGAGCAGATTTTGAACTTTGGCAGGCAAAGTTTTTACCAATTCTGCTTGATTGGGAATGGTAAAAAAAGTGTTATACGAATAGATACTATTGCTCTCTATTTCTTGCTTACTTGCCGACGACAAACGTCCGCGCGTGAGGCAGGGACACCAATAAATGGGCAGGTCGCTTTTTAAGAGGCAAAGATAGGCATTGCGGTCTAAGCCTACGTTCCACTCATTTTGTTCGCCATCCGGTCCGCATCCTGCATTGACATATACAGCCGCAACTTTTTCTTTCAACAATGTAGAGTCCCGATTGTATGCAGCGGCAAAATCACGGCAACTGCCTACCAAAAACAAAACTACTTTTTCGTCAGATTCTTGTAGTGTCGTTAGTATCAATTCAACTCCTGCCTGAAATTGCGATGCTTGCCCCTCGCCTCTATCATCTTGCGAAGTCAAAGACTGGCGCAAACCAACTGCATAAGGAGGTATGGGGCGATTGGTAATGGATGCTATTTGCCGAAGGGCTGCAAGACCAATGTCGTTCGGTTGCCTACTCGCGGTGGATATATCAAATATCAACGCTTTTATATCAAATTCCTGCATCATAAACAAAACCACCAAATCATAATGGTCATCAATATCTCCAGGAGGATGAAAAAGGTCGGAACTATAAATAATAGGTATCTGCTTATCTTCTATGGGGGCAGGCACCTTACCATCGTCAATAATATTTTCCGACTTGGCTCCGTTGCACGAGTAGAATGAGCAAGAGAGTATTACGGCAAGAAAAGATAATTTTAATGCTTTCATAATTTGTTTTTAATTGTTAATAATTTTTGTAGAATTTCATCACAATTGTTCACACGTTTAATAATCATTGAAGGGCGAATTGCCATATTTTATTAAGCACCAAGTGCTGCAAGAGGCACTACATTCACACCTGTTCGGTCGCGAAAGGCGTATCCTGCTGCAGTAATCACGGTCAAAGCCAAAGGTGCACCCATACGTTCTTGGTCGATTGTTTGCGCCACTTTTTGCAAGGAAGCGATACCGGCGTTCACTGCACCAAAACCCAATTTAATCTCAAAAGCCGCCCACGAGCCGTCGCGCATTTCGAGAATTGCATCTGCTTCAACGCCATTTGAATCGCGATATTCATAGATTTTTGCCCCAACAGTTTGAGCATAAATGCGCAAATCGCGAATAACAAGCGACTCAAAAACATTACCAAAATATGCCAAATCGTTAAGCAATTTTTTTGAATTGAGACCAAGCGCAGTTATTGCCAGCGAGGGGTCAACAAAATGACGTTTTTGGGCTTTTCGCAGTCGAGCACTCGAACGAATGTGCGTGTTCCACGTCGGCAAATCTTCCAAAATCATCAACCTTTGCAGCGCATCTAAATAGTCCGCAACTGTGTCATTCGACAGCGGACTATCTGCTCCGCCGGCATCTTTTGCTATGGTGGATATGGCACATTCTGTTGAGATATTGCGGGCTAAAGATTGCATCAACCTGCGCACCTTAATGGGGTCGCGCCGAGTGTTGGAAACCCTGCTCAAATCAACCTCTGTGAGCAAATCAAAATAGTTATCCATATTGACAATTGCCTCTTCTTCGTCCAGCCCGATGTTGCCGGGGAACCCGCCAATAACAATCTTTTTGGCAATGTCCGCAAGATGAGTTTCAATCATCTGAGATTTTGGAATTTCGCCTTCGAGCAATTTTTTGAGACTGACTTCCCCTGTTGACCAACCACTCTCCAACCAAGACATAGGGCGCATTTGCAACACGCCAAAGCGTCCCACCCCCGAATGAAGTTTAGCCGTTTCCTCGGGATTTGCCGAGCCTGTCAAAATAAACTGTCCTTTTTTGCCACGGTCATCCACAGCGTGACGCACGGTGTTCCAAAGCGCGGGCTGCTCCTGCCATTCATCAATCAGGCGGGGTGTTGCTCCCTCCAATAGTATCGACGGGTCGCTTTCCATTGCGTTTTTGACCGTAACGCTGTCGTCGATACGCACTTCGCTTTTGGCAAAATAGCGTGCCGTTTCCGTTTTTCCGCAACCTTTGGGACCTCGAATTAACACGGCACCAGCACTTGCGAGTTGCTTGGCAACAAACTTATCAATTAGTCTCTTTTTGTACTTCATAATTTACTGATACATAACGTATTAGATATTTCATTGCGTAATTTGCAGACATTCCATTAGGTAGTTTGCAGACGTTTCATTAGGTAATTTGCAGATTTTTTGCAATATTACGATTTTTTTTTCAAATTACCAAATGTTTTTGTATTTTACATTTGCAACTGATTGATAATCAAACAAATAGATACTTTGCCCATCCCATCGAGATGGGTCGCTCGGTAGAATATCGAATAACCTCTGTGTATGGCACGCGGTACAAGAGCAAAGCCTTGAAAAACGATTGTTGTCCGCGCGCAATAACGGCGGTTGTTAAATGTTTTCTACCGAGCGACGCATTCCTACGGAATGCAAAAACAGTTTCTAAATTACGAAACGTATAAACAATATGTCAAAGAACAAAATACCCTATTGTGGGGGCAGACACGTAGGTCTGCCCCTACAATAGGGTATTTTTTTAATCGGTAGTTGTCCACGTAACACCCACAGGAGCGCTTTTGTGTCCTCCTTTGCTATCCAAAATCGTGTCGAATGCGTCGCCATCGTGGGGTGCTTCCTTTATGTTGAGCAACCAATTGACTATTAACCCGGTTTCATTACCCATCAGTTGAACGTTGTAGTTAGTAGAAATTTCCGTTGCTGTTCTCACTCCATCCCAAACGCGCAGATCGCGGATTTTGCCTATGAAATTGTCGCCACCCCAGTTGGCAAAATGTCCGATTATCAATTGGGCAGGGGTTGCAAAAGAAATCCCCCCTCCGGTTGTTGTGGTATTCGATAGTACACCGTTGATGTAAATTTTTCCTGTCGTTCCGTCAAATGTAGCCGCAATATGTGTCCACGAGCCTTGGGGAAACGTACCTCCTGCAGTTTGGGCAGCGGTAGCCCCCCAATCATTTACTAAGAAGTCTATGCCATTGTTACCAGTGCTTGATTCTCTGCCTCTCAATATAAAACCTTGCGCACCACCACTATTATCACAAGCAAGAAAAGCGCGACCGGAGTTTTCTCCTTCCGACTTTGCCCACAATTCCAGCGTATATTCGTTATTTGGAAAATATTGCGTGGCAGCACCACAAGCAATAAATGCGCTTCCATCGAAAGATGCTCTCATATATTGTTGCGCCAGAAAAGCGTACTTGGCAGCATTCAAAGTAACCACTGCTGCCGCAACCGCTGACTGCCGTGTGGAATCTCTTGCGGCTTTTGCAGCATCAATAGCCGTGTTAAATGTGGCTTTGGAACCGATTACAAATTTACCGGCACCAGAATTTGTCTCGTAGCCATCTGTGCCTTCGACAGCAGCATTGTGTATGTTTTCGCACGCAGTAATAGAATCGTTCAATTCCACAAGGTCAAGGTTGGTTACTTCACCTGCCAAGAAGGTAGCCTTTGCAGTGCTCAATGGGGTAACGGCATTATCAATTTCTGACTGTGTTGTGGCTGTAGTCCGCACATTTTTTGCCGCAGTAATGGCAGCCTCAAATGGTATTTTGGAACCGGCTGCAAACTGACCGAGGTCAATTCCTTCAACGGCGGCATTGTATAGGGTTTCACTCACGCTAATAGTATCATCGAGTACTGTATAAACGAGAAGTATGGCACCTACTTCTCCTTGCAAAAAAGTTACTTTTGCACCTCCCAAGGC
>BNTQ01000134.1 GCA_025996715.1 Bacteroidia bacterium
GATAGTAAAAGTTTCGCCTTGAAAGCCAAAATACTCTCGATTGATTGCAATATCAACATCTTCACTAAATCGTTGAATTACATTCCAACATTTACTCAAAGATGTGCCACCTTTGAAAGAAATATGTTCGGCGTAGGGCAATTTGAACAAAGCACGCAAAACGACAGTAACCCAAACATCTTTTTCGATGGCAACATCGGGCAAGTTTAGTTTCTCGGCTAATTTTGTGAAAGTTTCTTGCTTATCTCTTGCTGTTGCGGATAAAATTTTACTCATTTTCAATTAGTTTTATTATAATTTCTAAAATCCATTGAGGGGCAAGAGTTGCGTCGTGTTTAACTATTTCCGCTTTTTCGTGCGACAACACTTCTTTGATTCGTTGCAATTCGCCTGCCTTCACATTGCCTTTGCCAATTTCTTTTAATGCAAAAATTACCAAAGTCGTAATTTCGCTTTTGAACGACAGATATTTAGGAATTGTCTTCTTAAATTCTATGGCAGTTTTGCCTTTTAATTTAATTGAACGCGGTGTGCCATCCGTTAAAAATACCACGCGCATAGGCACTTGTGTAGATAACCCTAAGGCATTGAGGGCATAAAGCCCTGTTGGGATAAGACGAATTTTCTCGTTTTTTGCAATGGCTTTTGCGATTTCTTCGACCGAAGGACTAACATAATCGCCCAAAAATTTGCTGTATTTTGGGTAGAGAAAAATGCCTGCCGAAAGCCGAGTAATAAAACCCTCGTTGCACAATCGCCAAAGGGATAACCTGACGGCACCATGGCTGCCAAAATTATTCAGGTCGTTTGCGAAAAATATCTTCCCGCGCCGCTGTTTAGTTACCCATTCTTTTATTTGAAATTCAACAGATTGCATAGATTTATTGTTATTTTATTTGTAACAAAATAAGTATTTTTTTGTTACAGTTTTTACGCTGCAAATATACAATTATTTTTTTGAATTACAATTTTTCTACTATCCCCACACCACCGCTATCTCATTCAAAATTTCCTTGATGGCATCGGGGGTTTCGGCGGTGAGCAAACGCAAACGGGTGGGTTTGAAGTTGTCTAAGTGTTTGAAATAGTTGCAAAAGTGCCGCCGCATTTCGTAAATGGAGTGCATACCTTGCTTGTATTCCAGCGACTTTTGCAAGTGCAGTTGGGCAACGGCTACGCGCTCTTGCACGTTGGGCGATGGCAGCAATTCGCCGGTTTGTAGGTAGGTTTTGGTGTGCTCAAATATCCACGGACGACCTATGCTCGAGCGCCCTATCATAATGCCATCCACGCCGTAACGGTCAAACATCGTTTTGGCATCTTCGGGCGAGTGCACATCGCCGTTGCCAATGATGGGAATGTGCATACGTGGATTGTTTTTGACGGCAGCAATCAATGTCCAATCGGCAGTGCCCTTGTACATTTGCGCGCGCGTGCGTCCGTGAATGGTGAGTGCTGCAATGCCCACATCTTGCAATTGTTCGGCAATGGTTTCGATGTTTTTGCTGTCGTCGTCCCAGCCCAAGCGGGTCTTTGCGGTAACAGGAATAGAGGCTGCGGCTGCCACAATTTGCCGTGTCATTTCCACCATTTTTTGAGGCTCGCGCATCATCCCCGAACCCGCACCACGATTGGCTATTTTCTTCATCGGGCAGCCAAAGTTGATGTCTATCACATCGGGGTGCAAAGCGGCGGCAATGTGCGTAGCCGCCACCATGGCATCTATTTGATGCCCATAAAGTTGAATGCCAATGGGACGTTCGTGGTCGTAGATTTTGAGTTTGCTAAACGTGGAAGCGGCATTGTGCACAAGTCCATCGCTCGACACAAATTCGGTGTACATCATATCCGCGCCAAAATGTTTGCACAACGAGCGAAACGAAGGGTCGGTTATCTCGTCCATGGGCGCCAAAAACAGGGGTTGGCAGCCTAAATCTAATGTGCCGATTTTCATAAACTAATTATCTTTTTTACTCTCTTCAAAATCACCCTTATGGTGTTGCGCAGGTCATCCGATATATTGAAAACATAGAACAGCACTGCGCAAACAACAGTGATGATGAACGTGCGGTAAATGCCGTCTATCCAGGGATTGCTCAATTTGACCAAAAAGAAATTGATGCCCCACACTACCAACAAAATGCCCATCAATTTGAATAAATTGACGGTGTAGGGATTGCCCTTGATTTTTTTGAGCACTATCCATTGCTGAATAAGATACGACAGCAGGCAAGTGAGCAGCGTGGCAATGGCGGCGCCTGTGATGCCCAAAATGGGAATGAGCCACAAATTGGTGGCAATGCCAATAGTAGTTAGTATCAGCGTAAAGTACAAACTCCAATAATAGTATTTTGAAAAACTAATCATTGTGCCGCCAAAACCCAAGGTTACACTCACCAAGCGCGCAAGCCCGATGAACAACACGACCCACTTGCCGGCAACATACACGCTGCCATTGGGTATGATGGCAAAAATGTTGTCGATGTTAATCCACACCACCAAAAAAATAAAACCGCCTGCCATCAATTGGTGCAATGCCACTTTTTGGTAGAGTTGGTTGGCTGTTGTGAAGTCCCCATTTTTCAACGCCTCCGCTGCAATAGGCGAAGCAATGGAAGAAATGGAGCGTGAGGGAATCTCTGTTATGGATGCAATAAAAAATGCAATAGTGAATATCCCCGCAGACTCAAGCCCCAATTGCGAACTCACCATAAAGAGGTCTATTTTTGAAATGAGAGCACCGCTCAATGTGCCCACAATCAAAAAGAGCGTGTAGCGAACAATATCCTTGCGCAAAGCCGGCGACACAAAGGAAACATCGTGCCGCAACGACACCGAGTTGGTGGCAGCCACATACCCCAACGCTATGAGCATAGTGGCACCGTAGGCAATCACCAAACCTATTACCATGCCGCCTCTGCCCACAAAATGCCAGCCAAAAAGCAGATAAACAGCCATTATCAAAAGGCGAAGAATAACCTCGCTGTTGATGCGGGGCACCACAATGCGCATATTGATGTTGGAATAATTTTCAAAAATTGTGCGAAAAGCCATCACCACAAACAACGGAATTACCCAATAATAGTAGTCGATGAGCAATGCCGATTTAGTAACAAAAAACGCCGTGATGGGTTGTCGGGCAATGAGATATACGGCAACAAACAGCAGGCAACCTATGAACGGAATGCACACGATATAAAAAAAGAAACCGTTGTGATTTTTGCTTTTATCTTTGAAATACGGAAAAAACCGAAACATCGACGCAGACGTGCCCAGCATTGACAATCCGCTGAACAACATTCCTATTTCGAGCAGCACACGAGTAAGCCCCACGTCCTCGGGCGTGAGGTATTTTGTAATCACAAACATGGTGGTTACAAATCCCAAAAACGCCCCCGCGTAGGTAACAATAGTGCCCTTTATGCTTTGTCTGATAATGACACCCATTTTAAAGTATATTTTTTTAAAACCATATAAAATACTACCTTTGCAAAGATATAAAAAAATTCACTATGTCTATCATTGCTATTTTATTGTTGGCGGCAAGTTTGTGCTTTGACAGCCTTGCGGTGTCCATTTCGGGAGGTTTGGCTGGCAGCCATTTTGGTGCGGCAAGGCGCTGGCGTTTTGCATTGTTGCTCGCCGCATTTCAAGGACTGATGCCGTTTGTGGGATGGTGCTTGGGGCAAAGTTTCAATCACTACATTATGTCCTTTGACCATTGGATTGCCTTTGCGCTGCTGGCATTCATTGGCGGACGAATGATTTACGAAGGCTTGCACCCCGACCACCCCAACAAAAAAATGAATTATGCCCGCTTGCGCACGCAGTTGTTGGTAGCACTCGCCACCAGCATTGATGCGCTGGCAGTGGGAATGAGTTTTGCGTTTATGCCGCAAATGTCGGCAGCACAAGTGCTGCAAGCCGCGTTCATTATAGGCGGAGTTACTTTTGTGGTAACAGTATCAGGTGTATTTTTGGGCACAAAAATAGGTCGCTATTTCAGCAGCCAAAAAGCAGAAATCGTTGGCGGCATTATCTTAATTGGCATAGGAGCAAAAATTTTATTAGAACACTTTTTTTAATGAATAATGAATGTTCTATAAGTCTTTTGAAACTTGAAACTTGAAACTTTGAAACTCTTTTAATATATGAAAGAAATCGTACTAAGCGGCATTCGTGCCACCGGAAACCTGCATTTGGGCAACTATTACGGAGCATTGCTCAATTTTATTAAGATGCAAAATTTGCATCAATGTTATTTTTTTATTGCCGATTTGCACGCCCTCACCACGCACCCCAAATCGGACAGTTTTGCTGCCAATGTGCAGCAGGTGCTGGCAGAATATCTGGCGGCAGGCTTAGACCCCGAGCAGTCGGCAATCTTTGTGCAGAGCGATGTTCCCGAAGTGTCGGAGATGTGCATATTGCTCAATATGCTTGCCTACGTGGGCGAATTGGAGCGCACCGCTTCCTTCAAAGAAAAAGTGCGCAAGCACCCCAACAATGTGAATGCGGGCTTGCTCACCTACCCTGTGTTGATGGCAACCGACATACTCATTCATCGCGCCAGCAAAGTGCCTGTGGGCAAAGACCAAGAGCAGCACTTGGAACTCACGCGCGTGTTTGCTCGCCGCTTCAACAACCTCTACCAAACGCCATTTTTCCCAGAGCCTGATGCCTACAATTTTGGCAGCGACCTCATCAAAATTCCGGGTTTGGACGGCACCGGCAAAATGGGCAAAAGCGAAGGCAACGGCTTGTACCTG
>BNTQ01000135.1 GCA_025996715.1 Bacteroidia bacterium
TGGAAAAATGTGCCTGCGGTCAAAATTACAGCAGGTGCGCGAAACTCAACGCCCAGAGCGGTTCGCAGCCCTTCCACTCGATTATTTTTGACCAACAACTCCCCCACCCTATCCTGCCAAATCTGCAAATTCCCTTTGGAATTGTTTGCACAACACAATTCGTTTAAGGCATATCTTACGGACGCCGGTTTGCTGTCGTCAAAATATTCGCTTCCACACAATGTTTTATTGAGCGATTTTTCGGGTTTTGATACTATTAAAGGTGCATTGGCCGAAAATTATGTTTTTGCGGCATTGCATCAGAACGGTTACGAACCGCATTATTGGGAATCGGAGGGTAAGGCGGAAGTTGATTTTATTTTTCAGGATAGAAACGGAAAAATCATTCCGGTTGAGGTAAAATCGTCGGAAAACAATCGTTCGCGCAGTTTGAATCTCTATGTGGCGAAATATAAGCCGGATTATTCCATTCGCATTTCTGCCAAAAATTTCGGTTTTGAAAACAACATCAAATCTGTGCCGCTGTATGCTGTTTTTTGCTTGTAATGGCATTAAAACAAAATGATAATCCATAGCAGCACGCGCCGTGTTGTCTTTGTGCTTTTTGGGTTTGCTGCAAATTGTTTGGGAAATGAAAAATATTTTTTTTGCTTATTCAACTAAAAATGTAGTACTTTTTTAATTGTAACAGTAAAATAACTATCTTTGCATTCTAATTCAAAATGATTGCACAATGACTACTACGGTAAAAGCCTATTATGATGGGACGGCGTTAGTGCCGATGACCCCTACAGATTTTCAAAAAGGGAGTGTTTTTGTGTTGTCCGTAATGCAAAAAGAAATAGCAATATCACCTTTTGTCCATCGCAATAAAATAGCCTCTTTTTTGCAATTTACCGCAGAAAATAAAACCATCGAAAAAGAGTACAAATTTAACCGCAACGATTGCTATGACCGATAACGGCTATTGTTGCGCAGTGCAGTTACTTAGCAAGCGAAGATATGCAAAATACCCGCATTATCAATGGGGTTGCTATTCAAAATATCTTTTATGCAATATGATATAATTGTGATAGGGGGTGGGCATGCCGGATGTGAGGCTGCTGCTGCGGCGGCGCGGTTGGGCTCGCGCGTGCTGCTCGTTACAATGGATATGACCAAATTGGCGCAAATGTCGTGCAACCCTGCCATGGGCGGCATTGCCAAAGGGCAAATTGTGCGCGAAATTGATGCCTTGGGCGGCTGCAGTGCCATTGTTACCGACCGCAGCACGCTGCAATTCCGTATGCTCAACACCTCCAAAGGGGCTGCTGTGTGGAGTCCGCGCGCGCAATGCGATAGGGTGCAATTTTCGTTAGAATGGCGCAAAGCCTTGGAGGCACAAGAGAATTTGCAGATTTGGCAGGATAGGGTGGGGGAGTTGTTGGTCAAAAATAATCGAGTGGAAGGGCTGCGAACCGCTCTGGGCGTTGAGTTTCGCGCACCTGCTGTAATTTTGACCGCAGGCACTTTTTTGAATGGAAAAATGTTTGTGGGCAAAAATTGTACTATTGGCGGGCGTTCCGGCGATGCGCACAGCACAGGTCTTACCGAGCAACTCACTCAGTTGGGCATTGCTGCGGGGCGAATGAAAACCGGCACCTCCATGCGTGTGGACGGCCGCAGCATTGATTTTGCGGCACTCATAGAGCAAAAGGGCGATGCCGCGCCGCTCAAATTTTCGTTTACCAACGCCACCGCGCCGGTGCAAAATCAACGGTCGTGCTACATTGCTCAAACCAACGAGGAGGTGCACAGCATTTTGCGCAGCGGATTTGCCGATTCGCCAATGTTTTCGGGCGTTATCAAAGGCACAGGTCCGCGCTATTGCCCCAGCATTGAGGACAAATTGCGCGTGTTTGCCGACAAAGATTCGCATCATCTTTTTATTGAACCCGAGAGCCGCAGCAATTGCGAATACTACATTAACGGATTTTCGTCGTCGCTGCCTTTTGATGTGCAAATTGCTGCGTTGCGCAAAGTGAAAGGCTTTGAAAACGCCTGCGTGTTCCGTCCGGGCTACGCTGTGGAGTATGACTATTTTTTGCCCACGCAACTTTTTCACACCTTGGAGTCCAAAACTGTGGAGGGGCTTTACTTTGCGGGACAAGTGAACGGCACCACCGGCTACGAAGAAGCCGCCGGACAGGGCTTGGCGGCGGGCATCAACGCGCATCAAAAAATCAATGGCGGCAAGGACTTTGTGATAGGCCGCCACGAAGCCTACTTGGGTGTGCTCATTGACGACTTGGTTACCAAAGGCACCAACGAGCCTTACCGAATGTTTACCAGCCGCGCCGAGTACCGAATTTTGCTCAGACAAGACAATGCCGACCTCCGCTTAGCCCCGCTGGCACAGGATTTTGGGCTGCTCTCGGCGGAACAATTGGCGGCGATTGAACGCCGCCGCGGCGTTTTGGAAGAAGTGTTGCAATTTTTGCAAACGCAATCTGCCGAAATGCCCGACCGCACAACGGCTGAAGGCACACCTCAGCGCAAAAAATTAGTCGAGTGGTTGTCGCATCCCGAAATTTCTTTTGCCGATTTGCAAAAATTAGAGGCGGCGCAAAAATATGCTGACCTCACGCCGGAGGATTGCATTACCATCGAATCCGCTGTAAAATACAAGGGTTACGAGCAGCGCGAACATCAGCAGCACCAAAAAATGGATAGGCTCAAGGGGATGAAAATTCCTGCACGCTTTGATTATACTACGGTGGCATCGTTGTCTATTGAGGCGCAGCAAAAATTGCAAACGCTGCAACCCGCCACCATCGCCGATGCACAAAGCATTTCGGGCGTTTCGCCATCAGACATTGCTGCGCTGCTCGTCCGATTTGGGCGATAATTTTTGCCCAAACGATGCCTCTATCAATCGCTGTGTGTAAGCATTGGCGGGCTGTTCAAACAATTGTGCGGTGGTGTTGGTTTCCACAATTTTTCCTTTTTGCATCACCATTACGCGGTCGCACATTTGCTGCACCACTTGCAGGTCGTGCGATATGAACAAGTAACTCAACTGCATTTCTTGTTGCAGCGAACGCAGTAGCAGCAACACTTTGGCGCGTATCGACACGTCCAATGCCGACACCGATTCGTCGCAAATGAGCACTTGCGGATGCAATGCCAATGCCCGCGCAATGACCACCCGCTGCCGCTGCCCGCCGCTCAATTGATGCGGATAGCGCGCGAGATATTCTTTTTCTAAACCTACTTTTTGCAGCAAAGATGCGGCTTGTAGCATTGCTTGCTTTCTACTCTTTGCCAAATGGTGCACCCATATAGGCTCTGCAATGGCAGCACCCACGCTCATTTCGGGATTTAACGACGAGTAGGGGTCTTGAAAAACCAATTGTACCGATTTGCGGTAATCCTTTATGGCTCTGCCTTTGCTTTGTGTGATATTTTTTTTGTTCAAAAAAATATCGCCGCCGTCTTCTTGCAGCAATTGCATCAAAGTGCGGCTCAGCGTGGTTTTGCCGCAACCCGACTCGCCCACCAAGCCCAGCGTTTCGCCCTTGAATAGTTGAAAAGAAACAGGTTGCACAGCGGTGAAAGTGCGTGTGGTTTTGCCCCAAAAATTGTGGTGGGTGGCAAAAGTTTTGGTCAAATTTTTGACCTCTAAAATAGGGGTTTGAGTAAGTTGCAAATTGTTATATTTCAACAAATTACAACATTCTACAAGATGCTGTGTGTAGGGGTGTTGGGGGCGTTCCAAAATGTCTTTTACGTTGCCTTGTTCCACAATGGCGCCCTCTTGCATCACAGCGATGCGTTGGCACACCGAGGATACCACCGAGAGGTCGTGGCTCACAAACAGCATTGCCATACCGTAGCGCTGTTGCAGCGTTTGTATGAGTTGCAACACTTCGCGCTGCACGGTAACATCCAAGGCGGTGGTAGGCTCGTCGGCGATGAGCAGTTGGGGCTGGCAGGCAATTGCCATTGCAATCATTACGCGCTGCAATTGTCCGCCGCTCATTTGGTGCGGATATTTTTTGTAAGCCTCTTGGGGTTGCGGCAGCAACACCTCTGCAAACCGCTCTATCACTTGCTTTTTGGCTGCTCTGCGGCCTATTTTTTGATGCTGCAAAATCACTTCGCGCACCTGCTCGCCGCATCGTAGCGAGGGATTGAGCGCGGTCATCGGTTCTTGAAAAATCATTGCGATGTGCCTGCCGCGAATTTTGCACATTTGCGGGTCGTTCAATTCTCGCAAATCCTTGCTGTCAAACAATATGCTGCCGCCTGTGATGTGCGCTGCCGGCGGCAACAATCCCATTACCGACAGCGCAGTGAGCGATTTGCCGGAGCCTGATTCGCCCACCAATCCTAAGGTTTGGCCACGAGCGATGTGCAGCGAAACGTTTTTGATAACCTCCCGCTCGTCAATGTCCACGTGCAATTGTTGAATGTGCAGCATCGCGCAACCCTACGACAGCAAGCCTTTGATGGTATCCGCCACAATTTTGCCATCGGCTTTGCCGGCAAAAAATTTAGAGGCAATGCCCATCACTTTGCCAAAATCCTTGATAGACGCGGCTTGCGCCTGTGCAATAATTTTTTTTGCCTCCGCTTCAATTTCGGCAACGCTCAATTGCTTGGGCAAATACTCCTCGATGATATTGGCTTCGGCGG
>BNTQ01000136.1 GCA_025996715.1 Bacteroidia bacterium
TATTTATCAATATAAAATGTTAGAATAATATTTTTGTAAGTGTTTGCAGATATAGGTTTTGGCGAAGAAATAAAATAAAAAACAGGTTCTAATTTATTAGTTAAACAATGTTATCAACCCAACAAAAATTGCAATCTTATGCCGAAGTATTACGCTATATGTAATAACAGAAGCAGAATTACAAGAATACATAACAAACTACCAAAAACCATCATTATTTAAAAAATGCATCTACAGGCGGATAAAAAGAGCGCAAAGGTAATAGAAATCAATTCGAGTGAGATAGTTGATGATAACGGAAATGCTATTGATTTGAAAATCGCCGTTCCTGTACGCAGGATTTGACCCCTACCAGCAAAACGGCGACTTAGCGATTGCCATACCCAAAATTAGGGAGGCTTCCAAAGACAAAGATACAACAAATTTTTCAAAAAGCAAAAAAATGTGCCAAAATAATTAATAATCTTGCACAAAACATCCTACCCCAAAGGGGTAAAATGTGAATAAGCCCGTATGTAGCGAAGCGGAATGCGGGGAATGGCAGCAAATCATTGATTATCAACAATATACACTATTTTGATAATACCCCCAAACCCACCAATTTTAACATTTTTTGCAAAAATTGTAAAAAAGTGTGAAAAAAATTTGGAAAAATAAAAAACACCTATTATCTTTGCCGAATAATAATAATGTTTATCAACACAAAATGTTAGCAGAATATTTTTTGTAAGTGTTTGCAGATATAGGTTTTGGCGAAGAAATAAAATAAAAAAACAGGTTCTAATTTATTAGTTAAACAATGTTATCAACCCAACAACAATTGCAATAAAATCAAAGTTCTGACAATCTAAAAATAAAATGCCATGAAAACTCTAAAAAACCTTATCCTGTGCATAGCAGCAATAGCAGCAAGCACACAGTACGCAGCAGCAGAAACTACTGCCGCAGAACCTTCTGGTAATGGTACAGAAGCAATACCCTACCAGATTGCCACGCTGGCAAACCTCAAGTGGCTTTCCCAAACCACCAGTGCTTGGAACAAGCACTTTGTGCAAACCGCAGACATTGATGCCACCGATACCCGCACGTGGAGCACCGCTTATGGAGATGGATTTATATCTATAGGCCGCTTGGTCAGCTCCAACAACTTCATAAGTTTTACCGGCAGTTACAACGGCAATAACAAATTTATTAAAAATTTGTACATTGACCGCACCCCTACGGGAGACTACGTTGGGTTGTTTGGTAAGACTGAAGGTGCCAACATAAGCAACCTTGGACTGATTGATGTAAACATCAAGGGCGACGAATATGTTGGCGCCTTGGTGGGGTTTTGCACTTCTGGTAATATATCTAATTGTTATTCTACAGGTGTAGTAGCCGGCCAGGGTGGCTTGATAGGATTATTTAATGGTGCTACTAATATTCAAAACTGTTTTAGTTCGTGCTACGTCACCGTAGCATTATCATCATTATCAGGATCTTCAGGATATGGAGCTTGCGGCGGCTTGATAGGCACTATGACTTTGTCTGGCGGTAATGTATCTAATTGTTATACTTCAGGCAGAGTGTCTGGTGAGGGTTCTGCCGGTCTGGTAGAACATGCATATTTTCGTGAAATACACAAATGCTATGTTTCAGGCCCGGTAGAAAATCGTAACGGCCATGCCGGCTTTATAAATTCTTTTGGTGATCTAGGTGCAGGACCTCTCGGCAATAGTTCATATAATTATTATGACTATCAATCTACCGGACAAAACGGACCACCCACGGAGGGCATAGGCACGCCAAAAAACACTGTTGAGATGTGGCAACAGGCTACATACAATGGGTTCTCTTTTAGTAGTAGCACCAATGATTGGGCTATCCGCCAAGGCAAAAGTTACCCCTATTTTGACTGGCAAATTGCACCTGTATATGTGAATAGCATCACTACTACCGAAGTGAATGTTGATGTGTCCGAAGCGGCGGATAGCGTGTGGATATATAACAGTGATAACGTTCGCATTGCACAATATGGAACTACCCCCGTTGGCAACAACATCACCATTCCCATCTCCATTGCCTTAAACGATGCCATTACAATTGTAACCTACAAGGCAGGCAAGGCGCCTTCGTACTCGGTGTGGGCACAGGAAACATCCACTTTATTGATTACTACCACCGGCACCGGCACAGTGGACAATCCCTACCAAATTGCTACGCTCGCAGATTTGCGTTTTCTGAGCGAGCACCCAGCCTACTGGGACAAGCATTTTATCCAAACTGCCGACATTGATGCCGCTACCACCATCACGTGGAACAAACATCTCGCCCAAAAAGGTTTGTGGTCTATAGGAACACAAGATATAGCATTTACAGGCACCTACAACGGCAAAGGACACCGCATTAGCAACTTATTCACCTATGTTAGAAGTCGTACTGGTTTAATGAATAACTACGGTGGCTTGTTTCATACCCTAAGCAGTACTGCAAAGGTGGACAGTCTTGGCTTAGAAAATGTGAATATGGCAAGTGAAAATAATGGCGTCGCTTGTTTTGCATCGGTCAATGAGGGTATTATATCCAATTGTTATGTTACAGGCATGCTAAGTGTTAGTACTCCTAACTTTGGCGGCTTTGTAGCAAATAATAGTGGTACTATATCCAATTGTTATTTCATTGGCACAATCAACAACCAAGCACTCCAAGCAGCAATGCAAAGAATAGCGGATGGCGGCGGCGGCTTTGTAGGGAGTAACGCAGGCACCGTGGAGAATAGTTATACGATGAGTAGATTAACTTTCAGGTATATCTCCAGCGGCACCGTCCAATGGGCGTCTTTTGCAGGAGAAAACACCAACGATGGCATCATATCCAATAGTTATGCTGTTACAAAGGCACGAAAAGGTTTTATAGGAAAAAAAATAGGATCAGGACCAACCAGCCCTACCGGCACTGTCAACAATAGTTACTACGACAGCACAACCAATAAAAACGGTCTTCCTGATGCCTATAATGTAGCCAAAACCACAGACGAGATGTGGGCATCCTCTACCTATGCGTCCAACTGGAGTATTGGCAACAACGAGCCTTGGCTCATCCGCGAAGGCAAAAGTTACCCTTATGCCCACTACCAAAGCGCCCCGGTGTATGTGAACATTACCGGCGGCATATTGGTTAACAAAGTAAATATCGAATTGTTCAACGATGTGGACAGTATAGTGGTGTATAACTCAAATTTTGCCCGCATTGCAAAATGGGGGGCAACCACTGCCGCCGCCAGCATAGATTTGTTGCTAAGCGGCAGTGATGTAACCGAAACCGTTTACATTATTACCCACGAAACGGACAAAGCACATTCGTACCCTGTAGAGGCTGTACTGTCGGTGCTCTTTGGCGGCGGCCAAGGCACTGCAACCGACCCCTTTATAATAGCCAACCTTTACCACTTGCGCTTTTTGAGCGAAAACCCCACCTATGGTGGAATGACGCTCTGGAACCGGTACTTTATACAAATTGCCGACATTGATGCCTACGCTACCCGCACGTGGAACTCCAACGCAGGCTTTAGCCCCATAGGCAACAATACTACGGCATTCACCGGCAAATACAATGCCAAAATGCACACCATCAGCAACTTGTTCATCAACCGCTCGCAAACATACCAAGGACTGTTTGGCAGACTTAATAATGGGGCTGTGATAGACAGCCTTGCTCTGGTCAATGCCAACATTACAGGCACTCAATGGGTTGGCGGTTTGGTAGGGTATAATGACAACGGCACTATAAAGAATAGTTATACTACAGGTTATGTAGTGGGCACGGAGTATGTTGGCGGTTTGGCGGGGCGTAACTACGGCACTATCGAAAACACTTATTCTATGTGCAATGCATCATCGGGCACTTATGCTGGCGGTTTGGTAGGGGAGAATGTGAACGGCAGCATATCCAACAGTTATTCTATGGGCACAGTACCTGATGCCGGCAGTTGCAAAGGCGGTTTGATAGGGTATAATAACAGCGCCGGCACTATATCCAACAGTTACCACGACAGTGAAACCAGCGGAAAACAATACGCTGTAGGTTGTCATGATGGTACTTATCCTGCCGGTGCTCGAGCCAGAACCACTGCCCAGATGTGGGTGCGTGATACTTTTGAAAATGCAGGTTGGAATTTTACCAATACTTGGACTATGCGCAACACCCAAAGTTACCCCTACTTTAAGTGGCAAACTGCGCCTGTGTTTGTAGTGAATGCTGCCGGCGGCAACGAGATAACCATCAATTTGTCGGAACCTGCCGATAGTGTGGTCATTTACAATAACAACTTTGTACGCATTACCTCATTGGGCAGCCCTGTTGCAGGCGATGTTACCATTCCGTTGAGCGGCGTGCTTTCAACCACTATTTACATTGTTACCTACAAGGCAGGTCTGGCACCTTCGTACCCTGTGCAGGCAACAATCACCCCGCTATTTTGCGGCGGCAGCGGCACAGCAGACGACCCTTACCAAATTTGCGACCTTGCGCAATTGAAATACCTGAGTGAACGCAGTGCTTATTGGAGTGCTGGTGTTTACTTTATACAAACTGCAGATATTGATGCAAGTCAAACCAAAACCGGTGGTAGCGGCTATGCTGCCAATGGCGCAGGCTTTAGCCCCATAGGAGGTATGAAT
>BNTQ01000137.1 GCA_025996715.1 Bacteroidia bacterium
ATGAATTTCGCCCCCCAAGCAGGCAGAGCAAATGATAAGCCCTTCGTGATATTTTTCTAATAATTCTTTGTCCACGCGGGCAGTTTGGTAAAAGCCCTCTGTCCACGCCAGCGATACCAATTTGCAAAGATTGTGGTAGCCTGTTTTGTTTTTTGCCAATGCTATCAAGTGTTCGCCGCTTTTGTCCACTATCATTTGTTTGTCGTCTTGCTCGTCGTCCAAGTCGGGCAAACGGCTGTCGGTAACGCTCTTGTCTCTATCGTGGCGCGTGCGGCGTGCCACATACAACTCGCAACCCACAATGGGCTTTATTTTGCGGTCATCAGGCAAGCCTTTATTTTTCTTTTTTACGTAGTCCAAAAATTCTTTGATGCCAAACATATTGCCGTGGTCGGTAAGTGCCAACGCAGGCATACCCAGCGACAACGCCTTATCCACCAAACCCGGAATAGTGGCCATCCCATCCAAAATGGAATAATGCGAGTGTACGTGAAGATGAACGAACATATATTTAATATATTTTTAAGAGTGATGCAATTTTCCATAGGCTGAAGCCTACGGTTATTCATATTTTGTCCTACGGACAAGGCGTTTGTGCTGTCCGCCCGTTAGGGCACTATGTGATATTTTCCATAGGCTGAAGCCTACGGTTATTCATATTTTGTCCTACGGACAAGGCGTTTGTGCTGTCCGCCCGTTAGGGCGTTATGTGAATAACCACAGGATTTATCCTGTGGGATGTATCCAGCGAACCATTCCGCCCGTTAGGGCGGCACTAAAACTAATCGTCAAAAAAATACTTTTCGTCAATGGTTATTCCATTTTCTTTTATCAAACTCCGGTACTCATCTTTAAAATCAACTGTTTTATGGTGTTCTCGCTGGTTTTTTATGTACTCAATCACAGCCTCTTTTCCTTGATAAAAACAGGTAAATGCAGCATATTTTTCTCCCCACGCCTCAAAATCCGGAAATTTACCACTACTTTTCATCCAGAAATTTGTTGATGTTTTGAGTTCCTTCATAAAATCGGACAATGACAAAGTAGCATGTAACCCAACTAAAATATGAATGTGGTCGGGCATTCCATTTATTCGGTACAGAAAAGATTTTTTGTTTTTAATAATCCCCCAGATATAGCGATACAATTCTTCTGATTGTTCATTGGGAATTGTAGGTTGGCTACATTTTGTTCTGATAACTATGTGATAAATTAATTGTGTGTAACTCATTTTAATTATTATGTTATGCCACTCTACGAGTGGTAGTGGGTGCACTCTACTTTCTTTGCCATAGGCTGAAGCCTACGGTTATTCATATTTTGTCCTACGGACAAGTGGTGCAAAGATAAGATATTTTTTTAACAATAATCCATATTGTGTTGAGTACAAGATTACAGCATCAAAAGCATCGCTATGTGAATCGTATGCGTTTGCCAAGTTTGTAGTTGTAACTGCCTCAAACCGTTTTGGTTGAATGTTTGATTTTGTTTCCATAATGTAATATATTAGTGATAATTAAAAAACTTCTGCAAAGGTAATGCACACTTGTGCCAAAATAATGCAGATGTTGAAAAAAAGTGCAAAAATTTATCAAAATAATATGTAACTATTTGATAATCAATGTGGTAAAGTTGAGCGATGGTGTTACGATAATCCACAATTCTTTATTCTCAAAAAAAATGCTACTTTTGTAAGATATTTTATCTTACCAATAACTACAAAATGCGTATATTCTTTTTTTTGCTGTCGCTGTGTATGCTGCTGGGTGCCTGCACCGAACGGGTCGAAATTGTTACCGACAACCAATCGCCCAAATTGGTAATAACTGCTTTTTTGCGCACCGATACCGATGTGCAAACTGTGCATTTGAGCCGCTCGGTGCGCTATTTTGGTGGCGATAGTGTGCCCTACATCAGCACAGCCCAAGTGTGGCTCAACGACCAATTACTATCGCCTGTGGACACCCTGCCCGGTGAGTACCGCATCAATTTTGTGGTAGAACCTTTGCAAGAATATACTTTGCGCGTGAAGGATGGCAACAACGAATACTTTGCCCACACGAAGGTTCCCCACGTAGCACAAGCGCATCGCACTATATTGGTGGATATACTCAACAGAAGCAAACCGCCGTTTATGCTGGGCGCAATGATTACTATTCCGTCGGGCGAGCAATACGTGGGTGGCGATATGTACTACAACGGCACAAAAATTACGGACAAATTGGGCAGTTATCCTATTGGGGAATTGCCGGCAGGATATGCCAGTGTTGATAGTGTGCCTGCCACTTTTTTTACACTCGGCAGCCGCATTGCAAGAAGTGCCAATGATACTCTTTTCACGTGTCCATTTGATACTATTACGCTACAAATTCACACGCTCAATGCCGATGCCTATCGCTTTTTGATGGCTACCCAAACAGAGGCGAGCGGCAGCAGCAACCCCTTGTTTGGCGGTCCTCCTGCCAATCCGCCCAGCAACATAACCGGTGGTACAGGTACCGATGTGATAGGTTGTTTTGGCGCCATAGCAGGCACACTTCCCTTGCAAACCATAGTGCTGCCGCTCAGCGTAGCCTCGTTGGCAACCAGCCATCCTTCGTTACCTTTTGGGCAAGAACGACGATGGGTGGATTCTCTGTCGCAGCAACACACCTTGCTCATAAAGGACAGCACAGCCACTCGCAACGATAATTTTTACTTCAAAATAACCGCCATCAACCCCAGTATTCGCGGATTTGATGCCGATTCGGCAGGGGTGCCTTTGCAATTTGTGATGAAAAATTACAACAAATTCTATCGCTTAGACCGTCCCAACGAAATTTGGATGTGGGGGAGATAAGGAATAATTGAGAGTTGAGAGTTGAGAGTTGAGAGTTGAGAGTTGAGAGTTGAGAGTTGAGAATGTAAAATGTAATTGGTAATTGGTAATTGGTAGTTGGTACTTGAATATGAAAATCGGTAGGGTGCAAAAAAACTTTGGCGTGCACGGAGAGTTGCTCGTGGCGTGGTATGGCGATGAGTTGCCTGCTGTGGATGCGCCTTTGTTTGCCTCAATAGAGGGTTTGTGGGTGCCGTTTTTTGTGCAATCTGTGGAGAGCAAAAATGCACAAAAAGTGGTCATCGTTTTTGAGGATATGGACACCGAAGCATTAGCAAAAGAATTGGTGGGCAAAGAGTTGTACACCAATAGCAGCACTGCCGCCGACGATGCCGGCACTCATCCTATGGACGAATGGATAGGCTACAGCCTTTACGACAAAGATGCTCAATTGGGAAAAATCACGCAGTGGTTTGATTTTCGGGGCAACGTGTGTTTTGAAGTACTGCTGCCTTCGCAAGCCAAAGTGCTCGTGCCCGCCCACCCCGACCTGATGGAGCGCGTGGACAAAAAAAACAGTTGCGTTTATATGCAATTGCCTGAAGGGCTGCTTTGACAAGTACCAAGTAGCAAGTACCAAAATAAATGAATAATTTTGACTTTTAATTTCTAATTTTATGTACCTTCGATACGGCATATTTTGTGTAGCACTTTTTGTGGGTGAGCACTTGGCTTGCGCTCAAGTGGAGCCGCCGCGCCTGCGCTCGGTGGGCATTGATTTTGCTACACAAAATTATCACATTGTGTGGGAACCAAGTCCCACCAATGCCGCCTTGATTTCGTTTTACCGCATTGGACATCTCGAAGAATCGTTGTTGGGACAAGCCCAAATGAATGAACATTTGGACTCTGTGTCCCCACAAACAACTGCTTATTTGCTGCCCGACAGCACCCTACCCTGCTGCAGCCCGCAAACATTTTTTGTGGGCACTGTGCCCAGCAACAACGCCACTTTTCCGGTATGGACAGATGGTTACAAAAGTATGAATTTTTTTGCGTGCTTGGTGGATACTTGCGCACAGAGCATCACTATGGCGTGGACAGAATTTCAAAAAGTGAGCAGTTATGATTTACAAATAGATAATAGTTTTTCAAAAAACGTGGAGTATCAAGTGTTTGCTTGCATTGGCGATACCTTTGAGGTCGCCCAAATGCAATATATGGGCAGTAGCCAACAAAAGACATCCTTTACCCTCACAGGTTTGGAGGGGCAAAAAAAATATCAATTTGTCATTGCTGCCATTTACAATGAAGGTGCCGATACCAGTTATTCCAACATACAGCAGCAAGAGATTGATTTTCCGCTGCATCCCGTTGTACAAATAGATAGTTTGATAGCCGACGAGCAGCAGAATTTTCTCTATTTTACCATCTTGGGCGACACTACGCATCATCGTTTTGCGGCAGAGCAATCGCAGTTGCCCACTACCCAGTTTACCACTTTTGCCGACATTGCCAATACCGCCAATCATCTGGCGCACAACAACCCCAGCGAGGCACCCACCTACTACCGTATTGCTGCTCTAAATCGTTGCAATGCCATTGTTTACAGTAGCCCCACTGCTGTTGTGTTGTACCCAACAGTGAGTGCTGATGTGGGCGGCAGGACATTGCAATGGAACGCTCTGCAATACAACAACAACACCGATGTTGTGTACCGTGTTTACAGCCTATCTTCTAATGATACCGTGCTTTTGGCAGAAACTCGCAGCACCGAAATTGATGACGTGCGTTTGGCTACGCAACTCAATGAGGATTTTTGCTACCGCGTGCGTGCAGT
>BNTQ01000138.1 GCA_025996715.1 Bacteroidia bacterium
GGCATCCAATCTATGGTAGTTGGGCATTCGGTAGGTGTTGCGCTTGCCATAGATGGGTACAATGGTGCCCATCACTTCGATGCGCCCCTCCGGAAAGGTAACAGGGATGCCGCTTGCAAAGGTCCAGTTGGCAGATAGGTTGATGCGGCGTGTGAGGTCGTAACTGGCTACAACGTTGATGCTGTGCGGGCGGTCGGAGGGCGATTGAAACCATTTGTTGCTGTTCACCTCATCAATTTTGCGGTAGGAACGAGAGTAGGTGTAACTTACCCAGCCTGTGAACGCACCTGTGTTTTTGCGTAGCATTAACTCCAAACCGTAGGAATAGCCTATGCCCGGGCGCAGTTCGGCTTCCAATTTATCGTTGAGCATAATGTTGGGATGGTCTTTGTAGTCCATCACGTTGTCAAAGTGTTTGTAAAAGCCTTCGGCACTTGCTTCCACAGTGTTGTCAAAGAGATTGTGGAAGTAGCCCAATGCGCCTTGCTGTGCTATCTGCGGCGGCATGTTAGCATTGGCGGGCAACCACACATCGAGGGGCGAACTTGCGGTGGACGATGAAATCATGTGCATAGTCTGCAACGTGCGCGAATAGGAGGCTTTGAGCGAACTGTTATCGTTGAGCATCCACACAGCACCCACGCGCGGCTCCCATCCGTAAAAGGAATTGTAAACTTTGCCCCTGCGGTAGCGGGCACTGTCCACTATGGTATAATCGCGTAGGATGTAGGATATATCGCCGCTGCCGAGGTTTTGAAACAAGGTAGCCCGCAGTCCGTATTTGAGCGTGAGGTGCTCGCCAAGTGTGTGCTGGTGTATGGCGTAGAGGGCATATTCCATTGCCAATGCAGAGGGCAAGGCAATGGCAGAGCGGTTCTCGGACAATACCATATAGGCTTTGCCGGGGGTAACTGCGTGGCGGGTAGCACTGATGCCAAATTTGAGGCGGTTGGCATTGTCATCGCCGTACAAGTAGGTAACATTCTCTTGCAAACGAATGTCGTCAATTGCCGATTTCCATTGGGCTTCGACATTGTCGAGGGTCATTTGCAGTTTGTAGTTGTAGCCGCTGCCGCCCACCGAGAAGTCGCTCAACCAATGCTCGTCAAAGGCGTGGTGCCAATCGAGCGAGTAGGTCTTGTTACCAAAGTACATCCCTGCCATCGACATCCCAAAAGCATCTTCGCCATAGTAGCCCGCAAGGGTAATGTTGTCGCGGGCTGTAGGCTTGTAGGTCAATTTTCCATTGAGGTCGTAAAAGTGCAATATCGTATTCTTTAATGCATTGGCATCGTCGGCATTGAGCACCAAGTTAGAGAATTTGAGGAACACGTCAGCGTAGGTGCGCCTGCCTGCTGCCAGCAGCGACAGTTTGTCCTTCACCAAGGGCGCGTTCACCGTGAGGCGGCTCGATATAAGCCCAATGCCGCCATTGACCTCAATGCGTTGCGGCACATCGTCTTTGGTACTCACATCCAACAGCGACGACAGCCGCCCGCCGTACTGCGCAGGGATGTCGCCCTTGTACAGTTGCACATCTTTAATCACATCGTTGTTGAACACCGAAAAGAATCCCATCAGATGCGAGGCGTTGTAAACCGTGGAGCCATCAAGTAGGATAAGGTTTTGGTCGGGGCTGCCGCCGCGCACATTAAAGGCAGATGTACCTTCGGCTGCGGGCATCACGCCGGGCAACAAGTACAGGGCTTTGATAACATCCACTTCGCCCATCAGCGCAGGGATGCGCTTGATGGTGATGCTGCTCAGTTTGGCAACGCTCATCTCCACCCGCTCAACGTTGGCGCGGCTTGCAGCGTTTACCACCACCGCTTCAATGTCCTGTGTGCTGCTCTGCAAACGGAAATCTTTGCGCATAGCAGCCTGCCGCACATTCACCATCTCTGTGATTGCATTGTAGCCCAAATAAGAAACTTTGATAGGGTGTTTGCCTGCGGCGAGTGTCATTTGGTAATAGCCCTTTTGGTTAGTGGCAACCTGCGTGTGCGAGAGCGTATCGTAGAGCGTAGCGCCCACCAAAGGCTCGCTGGTTTCCGCATCATACACATACCCGCTAATAGCGATATTTTGTGCCCAAACACTGCACGGAAAGGCAATAAGGAGTAAGCAAAGCAGATGACGCATTATAGAAGTTTTCAACGTATTAAAATCACCGGATTACAAAACGATATTGTGCACCCTTTGCACCGCTGCAAAGGGTGGCAAAGGTATGCTAAAATGTTTGTATTGCAAAATATATCTTTGCCTTTTCATTGCAAACAGCGACCAATGAGCCACTACTGCCAATTGGTCGCTGGTTGCTGTCGCCGAACTCTCTGCGTTATGGAACATTCAGCCCGTCAGGGGATTCTTGTGATATTATTGCTGCAATTTGTACCGCTAATTCCGGTATCTTGTTGAATACAACATCCCAAACTATATTGTAATTAACGCCCATATAATCGTGAATTAATTTATCGCGCATACCTGCCATATTTTTCCAATTTACCATAGGCCATTCTTGTTTGAAATCGGCAGGTATTTGCTTGCTGGCTTCGCCAATTATCTCCAAACTGCGAACCAAAGCGCGTTTCTTTGTTTCGTCGGCTAAAAGATTTTCTTGGGCGATTGCAGGAGCAATGGATAAAATAAATTGACATTCATCTGCAATGTGACGCAGATATTCAACAGGGGATTTAGGCATAGTTTACTTCTTCTAAAATTTGGGGACCAATATAAGGGCTTAATCCATTGAGGGTAACTACCTCCACTTTTTCGTTGGCAAATAACGTTTCTAAGTAGTCATACAAGCCCATATAATTATCAAAAGTTTCTTTTGCAGGTACAAAATCTACCAAAATATCTATATCGCTATGTGGCGTTTGTTCATTCCGCACATACGAGCCAAACAGCCCTATTTTATTGATGCCAAAGGCAGATAAATGGGCTTTGTGGGTTTGCATTGCAGTCAATATCTTTTTTTTTGTGGTCATAGTATTATTTTTGTTTAGTGCACAAAGGTACAAAACTTTCCCATTACACAAAAACTTTTACAAGTACCATCTACCAAGTACCAAGTACCAAGTTCGTGCCACAAGAAAAGCCCTCACCTTTTTGGCGAGGGCTTTTGCTCTGGCGTTCCCCCTTTGGGGGTTAGGGGGTGGGTGGTTATTGTTTCACCACCTTTGCCACCCGATTGCCCACCTTCACAAGGTAAATGCCTGCCGGCAAATGCGAAATATCAATGGACAATGGATAATGGACAATGGACAATTCAAAAACCTTTGTGCCATTCACATTGTAAATCTCCACCTTGTCCCCCGCATTTAATTCTCCACTCTCAATTCTCAACTCTCCATTAGTGGTGGGGTTGGGATAAACTTGCAACTTTTGTGCTGTTTGCGTCTCTACGGCGGTGGCGGGGTCTTTGCCGCCATCGCCATTGCCGCCTGTGGTGCTCACGGTTACTGTGCAAGTTGCCGTCTTGCTGCCATCTTGTGTGGTTACTGTGATGGTGGCAGTGCCTGCTGCCTTTGCAGTTACCCTGCCATCGGCAGCAACCGTTGCAACGCTTGTGTTGCTGCTTGCCCACGTTACATTTTTGTTGGTGGCATTGCTGGGCGTGATGCTTATCGTGAGTTTCTGCGTAGCAGCGGGCTTGAGCGACAAGGTCGTGGGACTAACTGTTACGCCCGTTACCGCAATGCCTGCGGGTGTTACTGTTACCGCGCAAGTAGCCGTCTTGTTGCTGCCGTCCAAGGTGGCGGCGGTGATGGTTGCTGTGCCTGTGGCAACCGCCGTTACCTTGCCTGTGTTGTCCACAGTGGCAACGCTTGTGTTGCTGCTTGCCCATAGCAGGTTCTGGTTGGTGGCATTGCTGGGCGACACGGTGGCAGTGATTTGCACCGTATTGCCTGCGGCGAGCGATGCCGTTGTTTTGTCCAACGTTACGCCTGTTGCCTGCACCACCACAAGCACTTGCTTGAAATCCTTCCACACATTGGTACTCAAATACACCACTGCCGAGTTGTTGTCTATCACGTACAAATACACATTGCTTATGGTAACTCCAGAGAATACATTGCTACTAATGCTTTGCGGCGCGGGTTTCAGATTATATACGCGGGTTAAACTACTGCAATTATAAAAAGCATAGTCGCTAATAGAAGTAACGCTACTCGGTATGGTTACCGATGCTAAACTCGTGCAATAAGAAAAAGCATCGTCGCCGATAGTGGTAACGCTACTCGGTATGCTTACCGATGCTAAACTCGTGCAATTATAAAAAGCATACGAGCCGATATAGGTAACGCTACTCGGTATGGTATATGCCCCCTGTTTGCCTGCGGGATATTCTATGAGGGTAGTTTTGGTCTTATTGAACAATACACCATTTTCCGAAGCGTAATTTGCATTGGCGGCATCTACGTTTATTTCGGTTAAACTCGTGCAAGAAGAGAAAGCCCAGTCGCCGATAATGGTAACGCTACTCGGTATGGTTACCGATGCTAAACTCGTGCAATGAGAAAAAGCATCCG
>BNTQ01000139.1 GCA_025996715.1 Bacteroidia bacterium
ATTAAAACGTAAACTGATAATACGAAATTCTGTAAATTATTTATCTGTAAAACATTATATTTTAATACATAAATATGAATACAAAGTAATTGTATTATGTGTTATTGATAATGCGTAAAAACGTAAACAAAGTAAATGTAAAAACGTAAAATTAGCAAAAGACGAGATTAAAATTGTACCATAAAAAAGTAGCAAATAAAAAATCGACTTTCCAATGAAATCAAGGATTTATCTACAGTCAAAAAATATTGGGCAAGATGTGTTTTTGTAATACAAAAACGTCTAAAATCTGCGCTACGCTTGATTTTTCGACCCTTGCATTTGATGGTATCAAATGGAAACACTGCCCTTCGGTTGCGTTTTTGTGGCTATCGTATCCATTTTTAATAAATTTACTACATTCGCATTTTTTTTACAAAAATTATGCCGCAAATTTATCATTCTAATGCCAAAACGATGGAGTTTCACCGACGAAATATCCAATCTTCGCACGATAAAAATAAAAACTTGTCGTTTTTATTTAAAGTATCAACACAAACTATTTCAAAATGGCGAAATAGAGATTTTACTCACGATGTATCTTCAAGACCGCATAGAATAAATTATGCACTCTCTGAATTGGAAAATTCTATTGCCGTCAGTATTCGAAAATCTACTTGGTTTGCTTTGGACGAAATCTATGAAATGATGATACCCATCAATCAAAATATATCACGTAGTTCTCTTTATCGGTGTTTTAAGCGAAATGCAATTTCTACCGTTCCTCAAGAAAAAAAAGAAAAAGCCCAAAAATTCAAAGCATATCAACCCGGATACTTGCACGTGGATGTTACCTATTTACCCAAATTGGATGGGCAAAAATGGTATCTCTTTGTTGCCATTGACAGAGCCACCAGACTTATTTACTACCGTGTCTATTCTGCAAAAAACGCAAAAAACGCCGAAGATTTTTTTGACTGTTGTATAAAATTTTTCCCGTTCAAAATAGAGTACATCCTTACCGACAATGGTTTGGAATTTACTTACCGTTTAATGAAAAACAAAAAAGGCGAGCACTGTAAAAAAATATCATCGTTTGATATAAAATGCAATGAAAATGGGGTAGAGCACCGCCTGACACAACCTTGCACTCCAAAAACAAACGGGATGGTGGAACGTGCCAATGGCATCATTAAAAACGGCACAGTTCTTAATACAGAATACGAAAATGTGCAACAAATGAACAAAGACCTAATTAATTTTTTGGTTTATTACAACCTTTATAGGCGGCACGGCTCTTTACGGCGAGAACTCCAAGTAAAAACCCCTTTTGATGCCCTAAATAAATGGTTTACACTACATCCAAGCATTTTTCACACTCCGCCCGACAAAGTGAAAGCATATTTGTTTCTTTTGCAAATACACACCTAAAAATCAATTTTTCTTTCCCTTTGGTAAGTTTTAGGTTAAAATTGGATTTTATTCAAAAAAAATTTTTATTAAAAATTTGGTAATTCAAAAAAAGTTTCTACTTTTGCACATTATTTCTCTGCGAGAAAGTCTAAAAAAAGTTTTTGTAAATGTATACATTTACGTGAAGGTGTATTAGCAAGGCTATAATTCTCTTTAACTTTTTCGCAGAAGAATTTGAGAATTTGTGGTCTTGTTTTTTTACCTACCCATCACAGGGTATCCCAACAACCTTGTGAAACTCAACAGTTACCCACGTTTTCCAAAATGGAAAATGTGCTATTTTCTGTCAATTCGCCGCTACTATAGATATTACGCAAGTGTTTGGATATAGCAGGAACTTGTACCCCAAACAAATAGGCAATTTGCGCCTGAGTGAGCCAAACGGTTTCATCTTCAAGCCTTACCTCTAATTGCAATTCGGTATCGGCTTGATAAAGTATTATTTCGCCTTTGTTGTCCATAGTGTTGTGGTACATTTGTTGTACACAATTTTACCCCGCAAAGGTAATAATTTTGTGGAATATCCAAATATCTGTCTAAACTTTGATTTTCAGATGATTACAATGAAAATACATGATTTCTTTAATCATAGAAATCAATAAAAATCATTTTTAAATCACAGTTCAGACATTATGATTTCGTTCTTTTTATTGGCAGAAAGTAGGGATTATTTCAAAACCGCACGCATATCAAAAGGACGAATGCCCATTAGAAAAAACTAAGGAAGAACAATGCGGAAGCCGCCATTGCTGCCGCGCGCGTCCGGATTCTCGCTGGCTCCTCGGGTGGCAACGCGGCAGTATCGCGCCCTGATGTACCAACTCCCACCGCGAATCGCGCGAGTAGAGCCTTCGTTGTGCCAATCCTGACACCATTCCCACACGTTGCCGCTCATATCATAAATACCTATGCTGTTGGGCAACTTTTGCCCTACAGGATGAGTATGTGAGATATTATCAGAATACAAACAACCCCCACAACCACTATTTTGTTCATACCACGCCACATCATTTATCGAATTGCTGCCCGCATATTCGTAGGTATCTCTATTTTTGCCACCATTAGCAGCATATTCCCATTCTGCTGCGGTGGGCAGGCGGTAGTTGCGCCCCGTCATTGTATTGAGATTTTCAAGAAACTCCTGCGCATCATACCAACTTACCATCTCCACCGGGCGGGTTGCTCCCTTGCCGGTAGATGGGTTATAGCCCATCACCGACTGCCACTGCGCTTGCGTTACCTCGTACTTGCCTATGTAAAAACCTTGTATTGCCCCAACGCCCTCCACATAAACCAACTCTATACTATCGGGGTTGTAGGCAGCGCCGTTGGTTTTGCCGCCCACCAACTTTTGTTGGCTTTCTTGCCCGTAGGCAAGGCTTGCGGCACACACGGCGGCAAGCAAGATAATAGAAATTTTTTTCATAAAAAATTAATTTTACACTGCAAAGATAATAATTTTATAGAATAACCAAATTTTTACTACATTTGCCGATTATTAACCTAAAACAAAAACATTATGGTACTTTTGGAGCAAATAAAAGACTTGCTCAAGCGTCAAGAGACGCTATGGAGATGCCTTTGACATAGATGCAAAGCGCATCACCGTTGAGGAAGAGGAAGAAAAAACGCACGCTCCCAATTTTTGGGACAACCCACAACAAGCGGAGGCGCATCTCAAACAATTGGCACAACTCAAGCATTGGGTGGTCGATTATGATGCTGTGGCAAGGCACACCGACGATTTGCAGGTGTTGGCAGACTTTGCCGCCGGCGGCGATGCAACCCCCGAGGAGGTGGACGCGCAGTATGCTGCAACCCTTGCGGCTATTGAGAATTTGGAACTTCGCAATATGCTCCGCAACGAAGAAGATGGATTTGGAGCCTTGCTCAAAATCAATGCTGGCGCGGGCGGCACAGAAAGTCAAGACTGGGCACAAATGCTCCTGCGGATGTACCTGCAATGGGCTGAAACCAATGGCTACAAAGCCGCCATTGCCCATTTGCAAGACGGCGACGGCGCGGGCATCAAAACGGTTAGCGTAGCCATCGAGGGCGAGTCGGCCTACGGCTACCTCAAAAGCGAAAACGGCGTGCATCGTTTGGTGCGCATTTCGCCCTTTAATGCGCAGAGCAAACGACAAACTTCATTTGCCTCTGTGTTTGTTTCCCCCATTGTGGACGACACTATCGAAATTGTGGTCAATCCAAGCGAAATCAAGTGGGACACCTACCGCTCGAGCGGTGCGGGCGGGCAAAATGTGAACAAGGTGGAAACCGGAGTGCGGCTCTACCACTTGCCCACAGGCATTGTGATAGAAAACACCGAAAGCCGCTCGCAGTTGCAAAACAAAGAAAATGCAATGCGTTTGCTCAAGTCGCAACTCTACGAATTGGAACTTCGCAAACGGCGCGAAACGCAGGCAGAGATTGAAGGTAAGAAAAAGAAAATAGAATGGGGTTCGCAAATTCGCAGTTACGTGCTGCATCCCTACAAGATGGTCAAAGACCACCGCACCAACCACGAAACCAGCAACGCACAAGCCGTTTTGGACGGCGACCTGCAGCCTTTTATCAAGGCGTTTTTGATGATGAACGATGACGAAAATTAGTCGATAAGCGCGCGGTTCACTATGTGAGGATTGATTTCTTTGGTGGTGTTGGCACCCAATTTTTTGATAGTTTCCATTCTTCCCACAATAGAATCGCGGCGCTCGGCAGTGAGTTGTGTCATGGCACTTTGATACACTTCGGTGCTTTTGTTGAGCGACTTGCCCACGTCTATCATATTGTCAACAAAGAGTTTAAATTTGTCGTACATTGCACCGCTTTCTTTGGCGATTTCGAGCACGTTATTTTTCTGATTTTCTTGCCGCCAAATAAACGACACGGTGCGCATACTCGCCAACAGCGTGGTGTTGGTTACGAGCACGATATTTTTTTTGAAC
>BNTQ01000140.1 GCA_025996715.1 Bacteroidia bacterium
CCCATATATTCTACAATAACGGGAAACTTGCCCTCGCGCGTGGGCTGTGCATAGTAGCCTTGAATTTTTTCGTTGCCCAACGACCGCATTTCAACAAGATACACATTGTAATCGGCATTAGAATATTGCTCTTGCTTGGTCAATTTATATTGCGGTGCAACCTTTGCCAATTCTCGCAAATTGTTGTCCCAAAAGGCTTTGAAGTCGGGCTTGGCATCTATGGGCGATGCAATTTTTTCAGGTTCATAGCCGACGTTCACTTTCTTTTCGAGCACCACTTTGCCATTGCGCACAAACTGCGCTGTGTAGCGGTAAAAGCCCGGAACGGCTTCGTTGTAGGTTTGGGCAAAAGTAATTTTTTTGTCAAAATTTACACCAAACGTATCGCTCGAAATCCATTGATAATCGTCGGTAGTGAGCGTGATTACTACATCTCCGTCCACCTTCCACGCATTTTTACTTTCCAAAACCACCGAAATGCTCACCGCATCGGGCGACAAAAAAATATAATCGCTGTCGGCAACTGTTAGGTTTAAAAATAATTTATCATTGGTTTCGGCAGTCGAAATGCTCAATTGCGCATCTTTGAAAAAACCGCCGGCAGTCCATCCGTCAAAGAATTTTACGGCAATCAGGTTGTCGCCTTGTTGCAACAAGGCGATAGGCACAAAATAGTTGCGCTCGCTGTCAATATAACCCTTGTAGTTCGGCTGAAATTCGCCTGTTTTGCCCACCAATTCGCCGTTGAGAAAAACTTCATCGGCGGCGGCTAACCTGCCCAAATGCAGCACTATGCCGCCTTTTTTGCCTGCGGCAGTCCACAAAGAATCCGACAGCGTGATGGTTTTGCGGTACCAACCAAAGTTGCTTTCGGTCTTTAAGTTGTTGTCAATCAACCACTTATCGGTGGTAGCGTGTGCCCAAGCAGCATCGTTGTACGTTGGGCTTTGCCAAGCACTATCAACACCCACGCCTGCGTGGAATTTCCACACATTGGAATAGGTTTGAATAACGGCAGGCGAACTGTCTTCAACAGCAGCGCCGCAGCCCGCCAATGTTGCCATTGCGGCAATTCCTAAGCAAAAAATAGTCTTTTTCATAAGGTAATTTATGTTTTGATGAAAAAAAAATTGTGCAAATATAACTATGTTTTGCATATTTTGCGCCATTTGATAAAATTATTTTATTCCACCGTAAATATCTAATCAATATTTTATTACTTTTGTTCCTTTATATATAAGGTATCTAAAACTTAAAATTATCATTATGACTATACACAAAGAAGGTTATACCACCATTGCTGTGGTGTTTGCGGCACTTGCCGCTATTGTGGTGGCGGTGTTTGCTGCCTATGGTGCCAATGTTTTTACGGGGGCATTTACCTTGGCAGCCTTTGTATTTTGGCTGTTCATTGTTCGCTTTTTTAGGATGCCCAAGCGCAAAAAATTGAGCGATGCACAAAGCATTTTTTCGCCCTGCGACGGCAAAGTGGTGGTGATTGAAAAAACTTTTGAACCCGAATACTTGCAACGCGAATGCCTGCAAATATCGGTGTTTATGTCGCCCAACAACGTGCACGCCAACTGGTATCCGGTGTCGGGCGAGGTGGTGTTTGCCAAACATCATCAGGGCAAATATCTTGTGGCGTGGCATCCCAAAGCGTCCACCAAAAATGAGCGCACCACTGTGGTCATCAACACCGGCACCGCCAACGTGCTGGTGCGGCAAATTGCGGGCTACGTGGCGCGGCGCATTGTTTGCTACGCCAAGGCAGGCGACAAGGCAGAGCAAAACACCCAAGTTGGTTTCATCAAATTTGGCTCGCGTGTGGACGTATTTTTACCTCTCGACGTAAAAGTTAATGTGCAAATAGGCGACAAGGTAACCGGCTCGCAAACGGTGCTGGCAAAGTGGTAAACGATATTTTGGATACAAAATGCGCGAAGAATTTTTGCAATATATTTGGAAATGCGGGCTGTTTGGCAAGCAGGATATGCGCACCGTAACCGGCGAGCCTATTGAAGTGCAGGCATTGGGAGTGCAAAACACAAATGCGGGTCCCGACTTTTTGAACGCTCGAATCAAAATTGGAAACGTAGTGTGGGTGGGCAATGTAGAAATTCACAACAACGCTTCCGATTGGAACAAGCACAACCATAGCAGCGATAGTGCCTACAATAACGTGATTTTGCACGTGGTCAAAAATAATGATGCCGCCATTGAAACCCGCAACGGCACTGCAATGGCGGTTTATGAACTTGGCTACGACACTTGCTTTGAGCAACGCTACCGGCAGTTGATGGACGAACACAAGGCGCAACCCTGCGCACATTTGTTGCCGCAAATAGAATCTTTTCGTTGGCGCAGTTTCTTGACCCGCCTCAGTTTTGAGCGATTGGAGCAGCGAACGCAGCACATTGCCGACTTGCTGGCGATGCACAAAAACGACTGGGATACAGTGTTTATGCGCCTTCTGTTTCGTGCTTTTGGTTTTGGCATCAACGCCGAGCCTTTTGAACAATTGGCGCAATCCATTACTACGGCTTGCATTGCCAAGCACAAAAACTCGCTGTTGCAATTGGAAGCACTGCTGCTGGGGCAGGCAGGTTTTTTGGGCAACCCGCCCATAGACGAATACCAGCAACGCTTGCAGAATGAGTATCAGTTGCTGCAAGCAAAGTTCGCACTCAAACCTTTGCCCCAGCATATATGGAAATTTTTGCGCACACGTCCTGTCAATTTTCCTACGGTGCGCATCGCGCAATTGGCAGCCCTGCTGCATTCGGCGCAGAGTTTGTTTGCCCGCGCAATGGAGGTGGCTGCTGTGGAAGAGGCATTGCAGTTGTTCGCCGTGCGCCCTTCGGAGTATTGGGATACACACTACTCGTTGGAAGCAGTGTCGCCGCCTCGCAGCAAGGCATTGGGCGCAAAATCTGCCGAGCGCGTGATTGCCAACGTGCTCATTCCCACGATGTTTCAATATGGCAGGAGCCACAACGATGAATCAATTTGCCAGCGGGCAGTGAGTTTGTTGGAACAATTGCCGCCCGAAGAAAACGCTACAACCCTGATGTGGAAAGGCTTGTGCCCATCGCCCCAAAATATGTTGGAGAGCCAAGCATTGCTGCAACTCAAAAACGAATACTGCGACAAAAAACGTTGTTTGCACTGCGTTGTGGGCGGGCAAATCATCACAGGCAACCAATAAAACTTTACTACCTGATTGCCTCAAAAACCTTACCGGGCAAGGCTTTGACCCTTCCGTTAAATTCCAACGAAAGTAGATTGGCGGCAACTATTGATATGGGCAATTGTGTGAGATGGCAAATTTCGTCTATGTTTTGCGCACCTACTTCACACAATTTTTTGTAGATAGTATCTTCGTTGGGAGTGAGTTCGACTTGTTGAAATAGCGCAGGTTGCGATTTATTTTTGCGCATCACATCCCATCCCAAAGCGTAGGCAACGTCCGCAGCGCAAGTTACCAAACCCGCTTTGTTGCTGCGAATGAGGCTAAGGCAACCCATCGAAGTTTTGTCGTCCACGCGAGCAGGAAACGCAAACACATCGCGAGCGTAGTCCACCGCCAACTGCGCGGTAATGAGCGACCCGCCTCGCTCTGCCGACTCTACCACAATGGTGGCATCGGCAATGCCGGCAATGATGCGGTTGCGCCTCACAAAATTGGCGGCGTGCATTTTTGCCTCTGTCGAAAAATCGGTAAGCACCGCGCCGCCTGCCTCTATGATTTCGTTGAGCACGTTGGTATGCACAGCAGGATACACCATATTCAAACCGTGCGCCACCACTGCCGCAGTGGGCAATCCGTGTTTGAGCGCGGCTTTGTGGGCGGCAATGTCTATGCCAAACGCCAAGCCGCTCACAATGATGGGCTGATAGCCCAATGCTGCAAAATCCGCTGCCAGCGTGTCGCACAGGTGTTTGCCGTAGGGCGTTGCAGTGCGCGTGCCCACAATGCTAATAATTTTTTGCGCATTGAGCGGCAACCTCCCTTTCGCGTAGAGCACAATGGGACTGTCGTCGCACTGCCGCAAGCGATAGGGATAATCTTCGTCGAGGTACGACAGCGCAGTGATGCCTTTTTTTTCGACAAAGCGCAACTCTTGCTCTGCCAAGTGCACCGTTTGCGACAGCGACACACTGCCGGCAACCACCTCGCCCACATCCGGAATTTTTTTCAACAGCGATGAATGGCTCTTGAACACTGCCTCGGCACTGCCGCAATAGGCAATCAGTTTTTTTGCCGTAACATCACCCACATTAGGCACCAGCGTGAGCGCAATCTGATATAATAAATCGGGGTTCAAAACTTATCTAATTGGTTGTAAATCAATAAATTACAAATAATTCAACATCA
>BNTQ01000141.1 GCA_025996715.1 Bacteroidia bacterium
TTGTGTATTTGCAGGTTGTTGCGGTCTATTCCGCCGGCATTTACTCGGCTGTCTTCGCTGTCTATGGTGTTGAGTTTGGTGATTTTGGAAATGCTGTAGGTAAAGTTGCCGCCCAGCGTCCATTCCCAGTCCGATGTTTTCACGGGGACGGTATTTAAGCCCGCCTCAAAGCCGTGTCCTTCCATATTGCCGATGTTGGTTGCTATGCGGTTGGTGAAGTTGCTGCCTGCGGGCAGTTCAATTTCGTTGAGCAGGTCGGTTGTATATCGCTTGTAGATGTCCAACGAGCCGTAGATGCGGTTATTCAAAAATCCGTAGTCCAACCCTGCGTTGTAGGTAGATGTCGTTTCCCATTTAATATCGGGAATATATCCGTTGGGGCGGTACATATTGACCCAATCGCTGCCAAAGAGATAGCGCACATCGTTGGTGGAAATGGTGTAAGTACCCAAGTACGGATGGTATCCTCCCACGGCTTGCTGCCCTGTTTGCCCATAACTGATGCGGAGTTTGAGGTCGGATACGACATCAATGTTTTTGATAAAACTCTCTTCCGACAAGCGGTAAGCCAATGCCGCCGAAGGAAAATATCCCCATCTGCTTTGCGGCGCAAAGCGCGAGGTGGCATCGGCACGCAACGTTGCCGTGAGCAAGAGTTTATTGGCGAATGAATAGTTTGCCCGCCCAAAGAACGAGAGAAGATACAATTGGTCTTTGTCGGGAAGGGAATTGTCTTCCACGTCCTTGACTATGGTCTCCGAATCGTTGCTGTACCAAAAACGTTGCCATTCGTAGCCCGCCATTAGATTGATGCGGTTTTTGGCGTTGAGGTCTTTGGCATAATTAGCCACAGCATTAAAGAGGTAGTTTTTGTTGTCGCTTTTAGACCAATACTCTCTGCCGCGCCCGTCATTGCGATTGCCTGTGTACATTGAGGGCGCATTGTCGGGGGTGCTTTCGTCGTAGCGGTAGTTGCGAATGTCGTAGGCAAAACTTGCTTTTATGCTCAAATCCTCCAAGCCGTGAATTTTGTAGTTGGCGGCAAAGTTGCCGATAGAACGTTTTGTAACGCCCAATTTTTCAACAAGTTCGAGGTCTGCCACAGGATTGCTGGCAGCAAGGTTTATCGGCGTTCCGCCTGTGTTGAGCCACATATAATAGCCCAATCCCATATTTTCGGGATATTCCTGATGAATAGGGCGCGTGGGGTCAAAGAACGTGGCTGCGCTGATGGCACCTGTAGATGCGGGATGGCTGCGTTCCACAATGCCTTTCACGTTAATATCAAGCGACAAATGGTCGCCGAAAAACTTGGGAGAAAGGGCAATGTCGCCGTTGAGACGTTGATAGTCATTGGCTTTTAGCGTACCGTTTTGATTGACGTATCCGGCAGAAACGCGGTACGGCACGTTGTGGGTATTGCCCGTTACGGATAAATTTTGGTCGGTAGCCAATCCTGTGCGGTAAATCTCCTTTTGCCAATCGGTGGTAGCCGCACCCAATTCAAAACCCGCAGGAGCATTGGCTTTTTCGGCAAACGCAGTGCGGTATTCATCGGCAGAGAGTACATCGTAGTAACTCGGCAGTTGCGACAGGGCATAGTTTGACGTGTAGGCGATGCGTGGTTTGGAGGCAGAGGTGCTGCCTTTTTTGGTAGTAATAATGACTACTCCATTGGACGCACGCGAGCCGTAGATGGCGGTTGCCGAAGCGTCTTTGAGCACCGTGAGCGACTCTATATCGCCGGGATTGATGGAACTCAGCGGTGCACTGCCCGCCACGGGGATGCCGTCAATGACAATGAGCGGGTCGTTGGTAGCCGACAGCGACGCGCCCATACGGATGCGTATTGTTCCCGTGCTGCCGGGTGCGCCGTCGCCGGGCACAACGTTCACGCCCGCCACCTTGCCGATTAAGACATCCTGTGCCGTTACCTGCATACCCTTGTTGAGTTCGCTGGGCTTCACCGTAGCGAGCGAGCCCGTAACATCGCCCTTGCGGACTTGCCCGTAGCCCACCACAACCACCTCGTCAATGGCTTGCGCATTGTCGCTCAACACAATGTCAATGCGTCCGCGTCCACTGATGGCTTCTTCGCGCGTACCCATTCCCAATAAGGAAAACACGAGTGTGCCATCGGGCGGTGCCGCAATGTTGTAGTCGCCGTTGATACCTGTTGTAACGCCTATGGTGGTTCCTTTGACCATAACCGTTGCGCCCACTACGGGGTCGCCCGCGCCGTCGAGTACCGTACCCGAAATGTTGAGGTCTTGCGCCCATAGCCCAAACGGCAGTGCTATGCACAAGAACCCAAGCAGCAGATTTTTGACTCTAATGTTTTTCATACGATAAAAAGATTAAGTGAATAAAAAATGAAAACTAAAAACTGTTTCTGTTGTGTTCGTTTTGCCCTATTTTGTGAAAGGTGCTTTCACGCCTCAGTGAAAGGTGTTTTCACGCTTCGGTGAAAGGTGCTTTCACGCCTAAGTGAAACCACCTTTCACTAAACGGTACAATTACACTACTTGTACGTTCACTCCCAAAGTGGCAATGCGCGGGTGATTGAGGGTTTTGTTTGAGCCTGTGAACTGCGTTACCACCCGCAACTCATACGTGCCCTCTGTCAAGGTGGGCGGCACGAGCAGCAACAAGCGCGAACGCTCGTTGAGCGCAATGTTGACGGCGGGGAACTTGAAGTCATCGTCCGTTTCGAGGTTGCGCAAATAGACGCCCACCGTCGGGTCATCGCCCGCCACTTTGATGTATGTGCCTTTGATTTCGGCATTGAAACCGCGCGTAATCGTGCCGTCAATTTTGCCGGTGCTCATATCGGTAATACCAAATATCGCAATGGGGTCGGCGTGCTCGCCCATAATTTCTACGGTGGTGGCGGCAACGGCTTTGCGCAGTTCCGCACCCTGCGAAACGCTAACGTGCAGCAAATTTGTCTCCGGATTCCACGTCTTGTTGTGAAACACGCCTTTGATGGTGGCGTGCAGGTGCACCAATCCTGTGTTGACGTTGTACCCCCGCAGTGCCATATCAATGCACTTGCGGTTGTAGCGGGTAACCACGTCCAACACGGTTTCGCGCTTGAGTTCCATACCGTCATTGACCAATTCGTCAATGAGTCCTTCGGCGCTGGTGCTGCCGAAACTTTCTACCATCCCCACATAATCGGTGGGGTCTGGGGTGAGGTTGTTTTTCACCAACCACGCTTTTAATTTGTGTGCCATAACGATTTAATGAATAATGAATAATGAACAATGAACAATAAAAAGTCCGTTTCGCACGCAGTGCGGAACGGACTTTTGTATAAGGAATATAAGGGTTGCTTATGTTGGGTGTTGGGTGTTGGGTGTTGGGTGTTGGGTGTTGGGTGTTGGGTGTTGGGTGTACAAAGATAGTGATAAATTCCTTACTGTGCAAGGATTTGCGCTATTTTTTATGAACAAGTTATTAACCACTTTTAAGAGTTTCAGGTTTCAAGTTTCGGCTGCAAAGGTGGTAATATCTTTTTAAATATGCAAACAAAATCGCAACTTTGTGCAAAATAAAATGTACAACATTTGGCAAACATCGTTTACGGCGCGCTCACAGCATACTCATACTTTCCACCCTCGCCTGCAATAGGAGTGCGCAACTCGCCAAACGTGCGCAATTCCATAACTGCAGCCTCGTTGAGGGTTAATCGTATTTCGTCGTTTCCAACCAATGTAAGCATCTCTATTTTGTTGTTGGTAACATCGCCGGGCGAAAGCGGAAGTTCGCGTTTAAGGCAGGTAGGCAAAGAAAGAGTTGACGCAATATTCAACTCTGGTTTTTTGAAATGCAGACGAGGTGTCATTGTTGAAACGCCTTCGGCATTTTTGACGTAATACACCTCAATGCGTGCATCGTAGGTTTCATTGGGATTGTTCATTTTGC
>BNTQ01000142.1 GCA_025996715.1 Bacteroidia bacterium
CCGTTTTTTGCTCGGCAATCCACGCCGCTAATGCCTCCGCACCTTGCTTGATTTTTCCGCTACCAACAGGGAATGCAGGATAAATATCATACTGCCCCTTTGCCGCAGGCGTTGCTTTGACAGGGGCAAGAAATTGCTGTGTTTTGCGCCAAGATTGCGATGTTTTTGTATGTTGTAAATTATTCATTCAAAAGTTCTGTTCTTTTATATTTGTTCTATTATCCATTACTTTGTTTAAATGTCTATACATAATTTTTGCAAAGTTGAAAAATAAAATTCATATTTCCAAATATTTTTTTACTACTTTTGTAAAAATATTTATTAACCATGAAAATAAAATTAGACCATACATCCGCTGTACCCTTTTATTTGCAAATAGAACAGCAACTTCGTAAACTTATTTTGACTCCCGAATATAAAAAGGGAAAAATGTTGCCCAATGAAATTGATTTGTCCAAACAATTGGGCATATCGCGCGGCACCTTGCGGCAAGCCATCAATAAATTGGTGTTTGAAGGGCTTTTGGTGCGCAAAAAAGGCGTAGGCACTCTGGTTGCAGACCTTTCTATTGTTACCAAAGCGCACAATTGGCTTAGTTTTTCGCAAGAAATGAAAACACAAGGCATTGAGGTAAAAAATTATGAACTTGTCATCACTTGGACTCAACCAACGGAAGAATTGTGCAGTTTTTTCAAAATCAACAAAGATACCAACATCCTGAAATTGGAACGGCTGCGTGGCAATCCCAACCATCCTTTTGTGTATTTTGTTTCCTATTTCAATCCCCGAATTGGCTTGACAGGCAATGAAGATTTTTCGCGCCCGCTCTACGAGATATTGGAAAAAAATTATAGTACTATTGTTAAATTATCAAAAGAAGAAATCAGTGCAATGGCAGCCAACTCTACGCTTGCCCAAAAGTTAAAAATACACACCGGCGACCCCGTACTCAAACGCAAACGCTTTGTTTTTAGCACCGGCAACCATCCCATAGAATGGAACGAAGGATATTACCGCTCCGATAGTTTTGTCTATACAATCGAATCGCAAAGGGATGTGTAAACTCGGCAATGCAGTTTGTTTTATCACACCCTCCAAAAAAGCAACCACCTACAAATTGGCAATACTAATAATATCGGCAAACACGCCCGAGGCGGTTACTGCTGCGCCTGCGCCTGCGCCTTTGATGACCATGGGTTGTGCGTGGTAACGCTCGGTGTAGAGTGCAATGATGTTGTCGTTGCCTTGCAAATGATAGAATGGATGCTGGGTGTCCACCTCCTGCAATCCAATGCTGGCTTTGCCTTTGTTGATGGATGCCACAAAACGCCACCGTTTGTTTTGTGTGTCCAATTTTTTGCGCCGTGCTTCAAAATCGGCATCCACACTGGGAATTATCTTCCAAAAATCATCCAATGTAGGTGCATTAAATAATTTTTGGGGCAAAAATGTATTTACTTCAACGTCCGTTTTTTCTAAGGGATAGCCGCATTCACGCGCCAAAATTAAAATTTTTCGCAGCACATCCACTCCGCTCAAATCAATGCGGGGGTCGGGTTCGGAGTAGCCTTTTTCCTTTGCCATTCGTATGGCTTGGCTCATGGTAACCTCCTCGCTTAGGGTGTTGAAAACAAAGTTGAGCGTGCCCGAAAGCACCGCCTCCAATTGGAGAACTTTGTCGCCGCTGAGCACCAAATCGTCGATGGTTTTAATCACCGGCAAACCTGCGCCCACATTGGTTTCGTACAAGAACTTGAGGTTGCGGCTACGTGCCAAATCTCGCAGATGCACAAATCGGGAATAGTTGCCCGAATTGGCAATTTTGTTAGCCGTAACAACAGATACAAACGATTGCAGCATTCCTTCGTAGAGGGCTGCCACCTGTTCGTTGGCGGTGCAATCGACAAACACACTATTGCGCAAATTGGCTTTGGCAGCCGCTTGTAGAAATTCTTGCAGATGTGCAGGTGCACCTTTTTGTGCCAATGTTTCTTTGGCATTATCCAAGGCAATGCCTTCGTTGCTGTCGAAGTGCATTTTTTTGGAATTCATTAGCCCCACCAACTTGATTTTCAAACGATGCTCGCGCTCCAAATTTTTGCGTTGAAGATGCAGTTGCTCCAAGAGGTTGTTGCCCACCGTGCCAATGCCGGCAAGGTATAGATGAATTTGTTTGTAAGCCGAAAGAAAAAACGATTCGTGTATCAGGTTGATGGCTTTGCGCAGGTCGGTTTGCTGTATCACCGTAGAGATGTTGAGTTCGGACGAGCCTTGCGCGATGGCAATAATGTTGACGCCATTTTTGCCCAATGCGTTGAACAATTTGGCAGATGTGCCGGGCATTTGCCGCATATTTTCGCCCACCACCGCAATAATAGAAAGTTCATTTTCTGTTTTTAGGTTAATGGTACCTTGTTCAATATCATCTTTGAACGATTGATTGACGGCAAGTTGCGCCGTTGTTGCGTCTTCGGGCGCCACGGCAAACGAAATTGACTGCTCGGAGGAGGCTTGCGAAATGAGAATCACATTGACTTGAGCATCTGCCAGCGCACCAAACAAGCGTTTTGAAATGCCTGTAACCCCCGTCAGTCCTACGCCGTGGAGAGTGAGCAGCACAATGTTATCAATCGACGATATGCCTTTGATGGATTGTGCAGATGCCGGTTTTTCATTATTAACAAGGGTTCCCTTGGCATCGGGATGGAATGTATTTTTGATGAGCATCGGTATTTTGCTCGAAAACAAAGGGTAAATGGTGGGCGGATAAATTACTTTGGCGCCAAAATTGGACAATTCAAAAACCTCTGCGTATGACATCTGCTCTATGGTGTAGGCTTTTTCTACTTTGCGCGGGTCGGCTGTCATAAAGCCGTCCACATCCGTCCAAATTTCTACGCTGCTGGCGTGTACCCCAGCGGCAATAAGGGCTGCGGTGTAGTCGCTGCCACCGCGCCCCAAGGTGGTGGTGTGCCCTGCCGCGTTGCCGGCAATGAATCCGGGCAAAATGACACGTTCTTTGATAGGTAATAAAGTTGCGGCGCATCGCCGATAGGTTTCCTCAAAATCCACCTTGGCATTGCCAAAGTGGTTGTCGGTTTGGATGAGGGTGCGCGTATCCACCCACACCGCATCGGCAATGACTTCGCTGATGAGATAACTGCTCATTCGCTCGCCAAAACCGACAATGTAGTCCTGCGTTTTGGCAGTGAGTTCTTGCAGGCGCACTATGCTTTGCAGATAGTCTTCCAATTCGTTGAGCAGCACTTTGAGTTCGCTCAATACGTGCCCTTGCCGTTGCGGCGGCACCAATGCCTTGGCGGCTTGCAGGTGTGTTGTTTCAATTTTGGAGAGCAATTCTTTGTAGGCATCATTGCCGTCGGCCGCCTGCCTGCAAGCATTGAGCAACATATCGGTAACGCCGCCCATTGCCGACACCACTATCCAACGGTTGTCGGGGCTTTGCTCCACAATGGCTTTCACTTGTTGGATGCTATCGGCGGTAGCCACCGATGAGCCGCCAAATTTTAGTACTTTTGACACTTTGCAATCTTTTTTTATTCAAAATTCGCCCCAAAAGTACATATTTTGGGCAATAAAATAAAATTTTTATGCAAAATGCACTAATTATTTTAGTAAAATATTGCAGTTCCAATTATTTTTTTTACCTTCGCAGTGATTATTTGCACGTTTTAATTATTCATTCAAAAGTTCTGTTCTTTTATATTTGTTCTATTATCCATTACTTTGTTTAAATGTCTATACATAATTTTTGCAAAGTTGAAAAATAAAATTCATATTTCCAAATATTTTTTTACTAC
>BNTQ01000143.1 GCA_025996715.1 Bacteroidia bacterium
AGAATTGGACAATTTGAAAGACCAAGAACTCCGCATTGCAGCCCAAGAAACCAATTTGGAAGTAAAAAGCGTAACGGCTATTGTGAGTCCTAAAATAGCCACTGCATCCACACCATCCAACAAAAGCCGACCGTCATTTCGAGCGTAGCGAGAAACCTCAACGAATGCAACCAACCGTCATTTCGAGCGCAGCGAGAAACCTCAACGAATGCAATAGAAAAAACATTTGGCAAGTCCCGTTATTGCGCGCGGACAGCCACTGTTTTTCAAGGCATTGTTTTTGTGCCGCGCGCCATTATGCGGTGGTTGCTTTTTCCCGTAGGCTGCGCTGCGCTTGCCTACGGTTATGCAAATTCAACCCTTCGGGTTGCGCATTTACATAAAAATCATATAAAATCAAAAAAATCACACGAAAATCACAGTTCAGACAAAAACCCAAAACTGCCTAAAACCCAAGCCAGTAAAGCAATAGACAAAACCCCTAATTGTTAAATTACGTTAAAAGATAAAATCTTTTTACTAAAATGTATCTCATGTTTAATAAATTGTATTACCTTTGCAAAAATTCTACTTCATACTTGTTATGTAAGGCAAATTTTTGCAAAGGTTTTTTTTAAGTTGTCTAATTTAAACGAACGTTTAAATTAGACAATTTTTAAAATCACATAATATTTTTCATTTCGTTGAAAACCAGAGACTTATGGTCTTTGGTTTTTCTTTTTTTTCCTTCCAATTTTGTCTAATTTAAACGTTCGTTTAAATTAGACAAAAAACAAAATAGTTTTATTTTTTTTAACTTAAAAGAACTACAAAATGAAAACGAAACAACTTTTTATTTCTTGCGCGGCTGCTGTAATGGTAGCGGCTGCTGTGCCTGCTACGGCGGCAACTCCTCCGTCCATCTCAGAAATCATCCCCAACGTGGGTGCTCCCGCAGGCGGCAACACTGTAATCATTACAGGGCACAACTTTGTGCCGCAGGTGGATTATACGGATGCTCTTTCCGGTGCTCAATATGCACCATTAGAATATCTGACCTTCACCGGCACTCAGTACATCAATTCCGGAGTAAAAAATAACGGGGTCATTGATGCGGAAGTAGATTTCAAGTTTGCAAGTAGTTCGGGAAGCGGGACTTTATTTGGCGCAGCCCAAACAAATCCCAATTTTTGGCTCAATGCGTTTGCGTATAGACAGCTCCCCAATGATTATTATCTCTATAATGTAACATCTGCAGTCACATGGCAACCTTCAAATAATAGTATCGCCGCTAATAATACCAATAGACATACCTTTTCAAAGAAAGGCAATACGGCTCAATTAGATGCGGTAAGCATCACTTCTAATGTGGGTACTATGGCTTTGGTTGGAACTTATGATTTTTATGTGGGAGCCAGTAATTTAAAAGGTAGTCCTACTTATTATCTAAAAGGAAATATCTATAGTTTTACGTTCTGGTGCAACGATGTTTTAGTTCGTAATTATGTGCCTGTTTTTAATATAGCCACAGGCGAAAAAGGACTATTTGACATTGCCAATAATAAATTTTACGGCAGCGACGACGGAGCGTTTGATAATGCTTATGCTGTAACTTTTGACGGCATTGCCGCCAGCAATGTAGTGGTGGTGAGCAACGACACCATCACCTGCACCGTACCCGCGCACGCCGTAGGCACAGTGGATGTAGCAGAGAGTAGTGGTGACGAAACCGACACACTCAAACTCAGTTACACCTACCTGCCCGATACTATTACCGTAACTCCGCGTGATACATTCAAAGTTTACGGCACTGCTGCCGACCCTGTCATACCTTATACCTTAACCGACTATTGTGGTCATGATATGACAGGCGCAACCGTTGGCAGTTTTGACCGCGCAGCAGGCGAAGATGTTGGCGAATACCGCCTCACATTTAACCCCGCCGATTGGACATTTGCCAATCATGTGTTTAAGTTTGACACTGCGGGGGTAAGATTTACCATCACCAAAGCCAAACGAGCATTCAAAGACAGCACGGTGAGCGTTACCTACAGTGCAGGCCTCACGCTGGGCAGCATTCCGCTAACGAGCCACTACGCTTGGATAACAGCCTCTACGCCGCTCACCGCCGCCGATAGCGGCAATATGTTCTCTGCCAAATACATTGACCCTGTGGGCAACTACTACGACACTACGAGCACCATTCAAGTGAATATCTCCAAAGCCGCCGCAGGCTGGGTAGATACCACGATAAATGTAACCTACAGCCCCGGTCTTATGCTGGCGTCGCTTTTGAGTGCGGGCAGCAAGTACGCATGGCAAAATCCAAGCACCGCCCTCAGTGCAGGCAGCGGTCAATCCTTTGCCGCTACCTACACCGCCAGCAGCAACCACGCTGCGGAGGCAGGCAACATCACGGTGAATGTGAACCAAGCCGCAGGCAGTTTCACGCATGCAGACATTTACGTTACCTATACTCCGGGTTTAAAGTTATCAGATGTTGCTTTGTCCGGCACAGACTATGCATGGGACAATGGCAACCAAGTTCTCAATGCTACTGATAGCGGCCGCACTTATAGTGCCGCCTACACCGACCCCAGCGGCAACTACGCAACAGCCACCGGACTTGTTAAGGTGCATATTTCAAAAGCCGTTTATGCCGTCGTCGACATTCCGCCGCACTTCGCTCTAACAGCGGTTTATACGTCCACCAACACTTTGAGCGACGTAATCGGCTTACAGTCGGGTTACAGTTGGGCAACACCTACGCAGAAACTTACTGTTGCGCAAAGCAGTTACGCTGCCAAGTACAACGCCGACCCCGCCAACTACAACGATTTTAGTTTGGATATAACGGTGAATGTAACACCGGGCATCGGCAGTGCGAGCGTAAGTCTTAACGACTGGACGTACGGCACGCCCGATACTCTTGTTGTTACCTCTACTACCAATGGAACCGCGGGTGTAACGTATATGTACGATAGCATCACCGGCAGCACCTACCACAGTGCCACTCAGCCCAAAAATGTGGGAAGTTACAAGGTTACAGCCACTTTTGCTGCTACTACTAATTACACTGCAGTTTCGGTCTCCGCCGATTTTGAAATCACCAAGGCACCGCTGGCGGTTTCGACACCTAATGTCAGTTGCGCCCAAGGCTATATTCCTGCTACCTTTGCGGTGAATTATACAGGCTTTAAGAACGGCGAAACTGCAACCGTGATAACCACAGCCTCCACTGCAAGCACCACCGCCACCGCCGACAGTTTGTCCGGCAACTACCCAATAACTCTAACGAAGACGGATGCAGCCGACAACTATACTTTCACCTACACAGATGGCGTGCTCACCGTTACCAATAAAATTCTGGTAGCCGTTGTGTGGAGTGATACTTTGTGGGTTTACAACGGTGCTGCGCAGCAGCCCACCGCTACGGTAACCATAGGCACAACAAAATCGCTCACTGTGAGCGGTGCGCAAACCAATGTAGGAACTTATACTGCAACTGCCGCTCTTGAGGCAGCAGATGATTTAGGCTATGCGCTGTCCAATCCCACGCATTTGTTCAAAATAGTTCCGGATACAGTGAAAGTAACGGCTCGCGACACGTTCAAAATTTATGGTAGTAGCGACCCTGCACTTCCCTACACTCGCAGCAAAAATTTGGTAGCAGGCTCGTTTTCCGGTGCGCTTGAGCGTGCTGCGGGCAAAAATGTTGGCACTTACGCCATTACTCAAGGCAACTTGACGGCAGGCAGCAACTATTATATTGATTTTGTGGGTGCCGACTTTACGATAACCAAGAAAACGCTGACGGTAACCGCCGACAACAAAACCAA
>BNTQ01000144.1 GCA_025996715.1 Bacteroidia bacterium
CTGGTGGGCTATGCCTTCATTATCTTTGAGCAACCGCTCAAAATAAATAAGGCAGGCGTTGCCTTGTGTACCGGTGCGTTGTGTTGGACGGCCTACACCTTGATGTCGCTCGAAGGTACGCCGGTGCTCGAACAAATGAACGAGCAGATTGGCGAAATTGCCAACATTTTGCTCTTCCTTATTGGTGCCATGACCATTGTGGAAGTGGTGGATGCGCACGATGGTTTTCGGTTCATTACCGATAAAATACACACCAAAAGCAAGCGCAAACTGTTGTGGGTATTGGCTTTTATCACGTTCTTTTTATCTGCGGTGTTGGACAACCTCACCACCACCATTGTGATGGTGTCGCTCATTGGCAAACTCATTGCCAAGCGCGAAGACCGCATTGTGTTTGCATCGTTTGTGGTGCTGGCAGCCAATTCGGGCGGCGCGTGGAGCCCCATTGGAGACGTTACCACCACTATGTTGTGGGTGGGTGGGCAAATTACTACGGTGGCTATTATCACCAAATTGTTGTTGCCCAGCCTTGTTTCGCTGTTGGTGCCCTTGGTGGTCTATTCGTTCATCATCAAGGGCAGCATAGCGCCGCCGCAAGCCGTACAAGCCTCTCAGCGTCGGCACACTTTGCCCGCTGGTGTGCGCAACTCGGTGTTCATTATCGGCATTGCGTTGTTGCTGTTTGTGCCTGTGTTCAAGGGCATTACCGATTTGCCGCCTTATGTGGGAATGGTGTTTGCTGTGGGCATACTGTGGGTTTACACCGGCATTGCCTATCGCAAGTATGAAGGCGGAGTGCTCAAACGCAGCCTCTCGGTTACGATGGCGCTTCATCGCGTGGATATGAACACGGTGATGTTTTTGCTCGGTATTTTGTTGAGCATTAGCACGCTGCAATACTCAGGCATATTGGAGGTTGCAGCCAATTGGTTGAATGCAACCATTGGCAATGAGGGTGTAATTGTTACGCTGATAGGCGCCATATCGTCCATTGCAGGCAACGTGCCTTTGGTGGTGGCAGCACAAGGGATGTACAACTTTCCCACCGACCATTTCTTTTGGGAATTTTTGTCATACTCCGTAGGCACAGGATGTTCCATACTCATCATAGGTTCGCCGGCAGGCGTAGCGGCAATGAATATAGAAAAAATAGACTTTATATGGTACCTCAAAAAAATCAGTTGGCTGGCATTCATAGGATTTTTGGCAGGTGCAGGGACGTATGTTTTGGAGGCAGCAATTTTGCAATGAACATAAAAGTATTGAATTATGCTTGCAAATTTATACCGTTAGGGATAGAATATTGGTAAAAAATAACCATAGAATACTAATGATTTACAACGAAAAACAATTAATAACAGCCATTGAACAATCGTTCAAAATGTATAAGTTACACGGAGCGCGGAGTACCGAAAAACTTAAACCCATTCATAAATTTGTAGCCGATATATTGGCAAGTATTTGGGGAAAATCTTTTGAAATACATTATATGGGTGAGGATAGTAAAGAAATGACGGTTATGGGAAAATATTATCCCAAAGATGTGGACGTAACTGTAACAAATGGTGAAAAAGTAGTTTTTTGTTTAGGCATTAAATTTGTAACTTCTAATTACAAACAAAATGCTAACAATTATTTTGAAAATATGATGGGAGAAACGGCTAATATACAAGCATTGGGCAATCTCCCGTATGCACAATTGATTATTTTGAGGCACGAAACACCGTATTACAAAAAAAATGAAACAGAAGAACCATCAAAAATTGAAGTCATCAATGATAAAGATATTCAAAAATATTTAAATTTGGTTTTTGATGTGCCGCAGGCGCATCGCCCCAAATTTATTGGCATTCAGGTTATTAATGTCAATGAGAATACGAATGAAGTGGGGACTACAGATTTAGAAAAATCTTTTTCAAAAGAAACGGCACGTCTTTTGAAAAGCAAATTATCACTAAAATCATTTTTTAACGAGATTTACAATTTCAAAGATTACTATATTTTACACGGATAATGGCAAGTTTAGCAAAATCATATACACAAGAAAAACTATTTGGACAAGTCTATACTCCCAATTTTGTTGTATGCAAAATTTTGGATGATGTGGGCTACAATACTCCTGCGCTTTTGGGTAAAAAAATCATAGACCCCGCTTGCGGAGATGGACGTTTTTTGCTTGAAATTGCAAAACGGATTATTGCGTTTTCGCCAAAAGAACAGTTGAAAAAAAACTTGGAATGTATTTATGGGTGGGACATGGACGATATTGCTGTGAAAAAATGTATAGAAAATTTGAACGAATTGGCAAGCGATATAAATGTAAATTGGAATATAACAGTAACTAATTCTATCAAAAAGCATATCAAAACAGATTTATTTTTAATAGGCGACACAGCCCAAAAATTTGATTATATTGTTGGCAATCCTCCTTACATTCGCATTCAGCATTTGGATAGCGAACAACGAGAGTATATTCAACAAAACTATGATTTTTGCAAAAGCGGCTCCACTGATATTTACATTGCATTTTACGAATTGTGTTTGCATTTGTTGTCCCAAAATGGAGTATGTGGGCTAATTACACCCAATACTTTTTTGTTTACTGAAACGGCAAAACAATTGCGGCAATACTTTGCAATCAATAAAAATCTATTACAAATCACTAATTACGGTGAAATTCAATTATTTGATGATGCAACTACTTATTCGGCAATAACTATATTTAATCAAAAGCAAAATAACAAATTTTTATATCAAAAAGCATTAACCGACACAACATTTGAAAGCAAAAACATTGATTTTGCGGAATTGAAAGAGCCGTTTTGGCAATTGTCTACCGAAAAACAACAACAGATACGAGGGAAAAAACTTAGAGATATTTGCAACATACACGTTGGTATTACTACGCTTTGCGATAATGCTTATATTTTTTCGGTTGAACCTATTGATGAACATTATGTTTATGCTAATACAAAATTAAGAGGAGCAGTAAAAATAGAAAAACGAATTTTGAAACCCATTGTAAAAGGTTCAAAACTTAAACACTCAAAACAAAATATCTGTGAATATGTTTTGTTCCCATACAAACAAATTGATGGGAAACACGTTATTATACAAGAGAATGAACTCAAAATAAATTACCCGTTTGCTTACAATTATTTACTTTCAGTAAAGTCTGAGTTAGACAAACGAGATAACGGACGGCCTAATTCTGTTGCGTGGTACGCTTTTGGGCGCAGTCAAGGTTTGGACACAAGTTTTGGTGAAAAAATTATTTTTTCGCCAATGAATGCAAAACCGAATTTTGTGCATTACAATCATCCGGAATGTACTTTTTATTCGGGCTATTGTATTAAATATCAAGGCAATATCGCACCTCTGATTTATCAGTTAAATTCTCCGCGAATGGAAAGTTTTGTAGCAATGTCCAGCCGTGATTTTCGAGGTGGATGGAAAGCGTACAACAAAAAAGTGATTGAAAATTTTGAAGTCTTAGTATAATTTTTTTGTTAGTGAGGAATAGTTTTTATTATTAAAAAATTTATGAAACTTTTTTTACCATCAGACTATCGGGCAAAATTGGCACCCGAAACAATGGAGTTGGCTATTGAGCAACTCAAAGCGATATTGCCTTGATATTTAATACAATAGCCCGAATAAAAAGTACATTCCGGATGATTGTAATGCACAAAATTCGGTTTCGCCAATGAATGCAAAACCGAATTTTG
>BNTQ01000145.1 GCA_025996715.1 Bacteroidia bacterium
AGGTTAGAGCCGGTACCAGTGAGTTGCCATGTGCAATCACCTGTGATGCCGCTGGTTTGTGCAAATGTGCACACGGTTAGCAGCAGTGCTGCTATTGAAATAAAAATGTGTTTCATAATGTTTATTGGGTTAAATGGTTAATTACTTAAGTTCTTTATTCAATTCCAACAGTTTGCGTAGCACTGATATTCCTGTATTAACATCATCCAAATAGCGTTCGCCAGAGGATTGTTTATCTTCATCCATTAGGCAAAAAGCGATGATAATAACAGAAGATGCAAGCAAAGCAATGCCAATGCCTATAAAGATTCCGACACAAGGTGTTTGTACTTTACATAGACTACAAACCCCGTAACATATCAACGGAAATCCTACACATAACAAGAGGCAGACAACAATTGTAGTTACTTTTTTACAATTCTTTTTCATAGTCAATTACATTTAAAGGTTTAACAGATTTCATTTTTGCTTTGTGATATTCTTTCTTTACCTCGTCTCGTAGTTTGGTTCTTTTTTTGCCGGATATAGCACCGTCTTTGGCTTCTTGGCTCATACCTTTCCATTCAATTCTGCACTGATATTGCATAATTAACATCAGTTTATTTATGTTGGTATCCAATTCTTGTTCATTTACGTTAGCATTGCAAATTTGCTTATAGATACGATTAAGATAACAACTCGTCTCTATATCCCATTCGTCATCAGGATTAAGGAGAAGTAGAATAGAACATCGGACTTGATTCATTCGTTGTACTTGTTTCTTATCTTTATCGGCGTAACGTAATGCTAAAGCCAAGGTGAAATATTCTGCAGTAAATGTCCGAAGATTTCGCAGAAACTCCTGACGTTGCGAGGTAATAGCATTCACAAAAGTAGCCTTTCGCGATTTTCGTATCTCGAACCAAATAGTTAATAGTCCTACTATTAAACCTCCATTCAGTATTGTTGTTATATCCATTTTTCTTTATTTATTTCCCCCTTTGTCGTGAGGCTCCGCCTCGCGCCGTTTATGTTGATAGGCTGAGCCTATCGGGATAGCCGATACAAGGTAGAACCTTGTATCAATGGGGTTAATAAATTAGTTAATACATTTGTCTTTCTTCGATGATTCTAACCGCTGGAAATGCCCACTGTTGTTTAATGTGTGATGAAAACTGTCTAATTTAAAGGAACGTTTAAATTAGACAGTTTTTGAAGGGAAAAAAGAAAAAAATCAAAGACATAAGTCTTTGATTTTCAAGGAATTGTAAAATTATGGGGATATTACAAAGTTGTCTAATTTAAACGTTCCTTTAAATTAGACAACTGCAAAGGTAATACTTTTTATTAAAATACCAAACATTTTATTAAAATAATTTTATTTTTAACATAATTTAATAATTTGATATTTTGCCTATCGCCCGAATGTAATTCGCCTAACAAAGGTATGCATGTTTTTTGAAACCGCAAAAAAACATTTAAGAGTTTCAAACCCGCCCGTAGAAGCCCGCAAGGGCTTTATGTTCATAACCGTAGGTCGTAGACCTGCGGCAAGTGTAATCACTACACAGCAATTACCTGAAATTTCACATACATTTTTTTGTCGAGAAACGAAGGAATAGTATCAATAAATGCAAATCCCGTATCGGTTTTTAGTACATTTGCTTCGTGTAAATCTTGTAGCAGAAAAAAATGATTATGATAAGTGGTATCGTCTATCTGTTCGTAGCCTAATTTTTCCATATATTGTGAAAAGTGGTCATCTTTTTTATAGTTTCTACCCTTCACAAAAGGTTGTTCTAATATAAACTGTAGTCTGTTATGTTTTTTTGTAAATCCAAAAAGTTCATACTTTGTTTCCGGAAATAGCATATTGTGAACGGCAATACGATTATCCAAAAATTCAAGTGGGGCATTAGAATTTTGGTAATAATCAAAAACTTTCCGCAGAAAACCATTTTTGCCTCTGTAAACTTCGGCTTCTTGCCCGCCTCGCCCATCAACACCTTCCCAATTTTTTTCTATGTCTATCGTATAATCAAACCAAATATGCTTATATTTTGCATATTCTTCTAACGCTTGTTCTTGCAACGTTTTTATCGTATCGACATCAAACTCCGCTCTATTTGTCGTTTCTGTAGTTCCCACGACAAGGGATGCCTCAATTGCCTTTTGACCTCCAAGTATTCTGCCTTTCTCTGCACTTTCAGGAAGTCGCAATATTCTTTTATATCCCTGTTCAATTTCGTTTGCTGTTCGTTCAATACATTCATAATCTGTTGAATTTATTGTTATCATTGAGTTTTGCACAAAATTAGTAAAATCATCAATCAAAAATTCAATAGCAAAGGTAGAAATGTTTTTTGAAACCGCAAAAAAACACTTTTAAGACCCCAAAACTTGCAAATTTTGCAAAATTTTGCTTATTTTTGCCCATTATGTTTTTCAAAAAAAATATACTTGTTACCCTTTGCGTTGTTGCCTTGCCTTGTGTGCACAGCGCGCAGAGCAACGCTTCGCAAACTTCCATCGAAGCCATAGTGGAAACATTGGGTTCGTTGGAGGATGCCGATGTGAACTTGGAGGTGCTCTACGAAACGCTGTCCAACTACGCCCAAAACCCCATCAACATCAATGCTGCCGGTGATGACGACCTATTGCAGTTGCGCCTGCTCAACGAATTTCAGGTGCAGGCATTGCACGAATACATAGCCCAATATGGCGAGATGCTCACCCCCTACGAGTTGCAGTATGTGCCCGGTTTCACGCCCGAATTGATGCAACAACTGCTGCCCTTTGTGTGCACCATTGTATCCCCAAAGCAAGAGCCGCGCTCGCTCAAAAGGATGCTTGCCAACGGCACCCACGAACTGCTCGCACGCGGCAAACAAGTGGTAGAAAAGCAACAAGGCTACTCCCCTGCCACCGACAGTCTGTTGCAAGTGCGCCCCAACGCCCGCTACACCGGCAGCCCGCAAGCCCTCTACGGACGTTACCGCTACCACTACAAAAACAATTTGCAATGGGGCATCACAGCCGACAAAGACGCGGGCGAAGACTTTTTTGCAGGCAGCAATCCCCACGGTTTTGACTTCTACTCGGCACACCTGCAAGTGAGCAACATCGGGGTGTTAAAGAACTTTGTGCTGGGCGATTTTTACGCTCAGTTTGGGCAAGGTTTGGCATTGTGGCAGGGCAGCGGCTTTGGCAAATCTGCCGATGCGATGGGCGTTGCCAAACGCGGCGCAGGCATCAAAGCCTACACAGGTGCCGACGAAAACAACTTTTTTCGCGGCGCGGCAGCCGCAGTGGGACTGGGGCGGTGGACTATCAGCACATTTGTTTCGCGCCACCGCCGCGATGCCAATGTGGACAGCACCGGCGTTTTTAGTTCGCAATACACCACCGGATTGCACAACACGCAAAAGACCATTCACGACAAAGATGCCCTGCAAGAAACCGCCGTGGGGCTTAACGTTGCCCACAAATTCAAATACGTGCAGGTGGGCGCTACCGGACTGTGGCACTCGTTTGACGGCGATTATCAACGAAATGTGCAACCCTACAATGTGCTCGAACTCAACCGCAATAGCAACGTCAATGTGAGTGCCAGAGTCCGGTAGCGCCCACCTGCACGTATTTGAATTTGTGGG
>BNTQ01000146.1 GCA_025996715.1 Bacteroidia bacterium
CCACCACGCCTTTGCAAAAAGGCAAGCAGGTGGTCAGTTTTGGCAAGGACAAAGTAGAAATTGTATTGGTGGGCGACACCTTTGACGCCGCTTATAGCCAAGCCGTACAATACGGCGAGGAGCACAACTGCGTTTTTATTCATCCTTTTGATGACGAAAAAGTGATTGAAGGGCAAGCCACCGTGGGCTTTGATATTTTGGATGATGCCCATGTGCCCATCGACTATTTGTTTGTTCCCATTGGCGGCGGCGGGCTGGCGTCGGGCGTGGGCACGGTGTTCAAAAATATAAGCCCCGACACCAAAATTATTGGCGTAGAACCTGCCGGCGCCGCTTGTATGAAAGCCGCCATTGATGCTCAAAAGCCTGTAACGTTGCCCGAAATACACACCTTTGCCGATGGTGTGGCTGTGCGCAAAGCAGGCAACCTCACCTACGAAATTTGCAAAAACATTCTCGACGATATTGTGATTGTGCCCGAAGGCAAAATTTGTTCCACCATTTTGCAACTCTACAACGAAAGCGCCATAGTGGTGGAGCCTGCGGGGGCTATTTCTATTGCCGCATTGGATTTTTACAAAAAACAAATCAAGGGCAAAAACGTGGTGTGCGTTGTGAGCGGCAGCAACAACGACATCACGCGAATGGAAGAAATCAAAGAGCGCTCGCAACTCTACGAAGGTTTGAAGCACTACTTTATTGTCCGTTTTGCCCAACGTGCAGGCGCGCTGCGCGAATTTTTGGAAAGCGTGCTGGGACCCAACGACGACATTACCTATTTTGAATACCGCAAAAAGAATTTTACCGAAAAAGGTCCTGCCGTGGTGGGTATAGAACTCAAACATCCCCAAGATTTTGAGCCTCTCATTGCCCGCATGAAAGAACGCGGCATCGTGTTTGAATACCTCAATGAACACAAAGACCTATTTCAGTTTTTGACCTAACAACAATGATGTTTAAATTTTCTTTTTTATTTTTTGTAGCGCTGGCATTCACCTCCTGCATTCAGTCCGAACCTCTTAGCAGCGAAGCGGATATTTTGTCGTTTGCTATCCCCGGTGTGGATTTGGTGGACATCAATATCAATACCAATTCGGTGTACATTGTGATAGAAAATAAGGATTTGGAAAAACTGCAAAACGTGAAGCCGCAAATTGAAGTATCGCAAGGGGCAAAAATTTCGCCCGATACACTTGTTAATTTGCACGATGTAAAATACATTGTAACTTCCCAAAACGGAAATTCGCAAAAGCAATATATCATTGACATTGCGCAAGAATACACGGATGATACCATACATTTTTCGTTTGACGGATGGAGCACTACAAGCGATGGCTACTATAAACTTAACGATATGGCTTGGAGCAGCGGCAATGGCGGAATTACAACGGCTTTAAATCTTTTGAGCCGCCCAAAAATACCCGAAAGTTATCCCAGCCAAATGACTAATGATGGCTACAATGGCAATGCCGTGCGTTTGGAAACCAAGCGTGGCGGCATTATTTTTAATTCTTTGAATATAGCCGTGTGGGCGGGTAATTTCTTTTTGGGAAATTTCAATACCAATTATCTTTTAGACCCATTAAAGGCTACCGAATTTGGGCGTGTCTATAAGCGCAAACCGCACAGAATGCAAGGCTTTTACAAATATACCGAAGGTCCGGGATTGTATTACGAGAGTTTAGACAAAATAGGAACGCAAATAGGAACGCTTGATTCCTTTGCTCGTGCCGATAGTTGTAGTATTTATGCCGTTTTTTATCTTGCCGACAACAAGCAAACACTCACTGCCTACGACATCCACACCTCGCCCTTGGTAATTGCCCGTGCCGATTTGCCAAAAAGTGAGGCGGCATCAACCTCAGGAGACGGTTTTCACAAATTTGACCTTCCTTTTGTCTATACATCGGAACCCGATTTTGACCATCACATCTACAAATTGGCAATTCTCTTTTCGTCGAGTGCTGTGGGCGGCGCTCCCACCTTTGATGCCAACGGAAAACCCACTACCACCGTGCTCTACGCCGGCAAACCCGGCAGCGTGCTCATTGTGGACGAAGTGCGGGTGGTCAATGAATAACTGTTTTGAATTTTTGATGTGCATTCCGGTAGAAAACATTGGGCAAGGTGCATGGGAAATATATTCAGCAGTTTGCCATTTCAAAAAAAAGAATTAACTTTGCCTTTTAGAATACACAAGGCACAAGTTGAATATGTCAAAATACTTTAACATAGCAGGACCTTGCAATCCGCAAGACCACTATATGCTCAATGCAGCGGACAGGCTCAGGGAGGTGATGCCGCTCATTGAGCAGAAGCAGTATTTTGTTATCCACGCTGCCCGCCAAAGCGGCAAAACTACCTTTTTGTGGGACTTGGAACAGCGGCTGAACGACAGCGGCAAGTACTATGCGCTGTACTGCTCGTTAGAAGGATTGCAGGGCGTTACCGACCCCAAAGAGGGCATTCCTGCGATAGTGAATTGTATAAAGTTGGCGTTGCAGATGCAGGCTGTCATTCCCAATAGAGAAACGTTTGCCCAAAGCGCCGATTTTAGCGATTTTACGAATGTATTGCTTGCGGAACTATGCAAGTTTTGCAGTCGCTTGGACAAACCCCTCGTCATTTTGTTCGATGAAGCCGATTGCCTGAGTGCAAGCACGCTCATCTCGTTTTTGCGACAGTTGCGCAATGGCTACAATTCCCGCATCCGCACGCCTTTTGTGCACACTGTGGCATTAGTGGGAATGCGCAACATCCGCGATTTCAAGGCGCAGGTATGTCCCGAAAGCGAAACGCTGGGCAGCGCCAGCCCGTTCAATATAGTTGCAGAATCGTTGACGTTGAAAAATTTTACAGGAGAACAAATCGTTGAATTTTACGCCCAGCATACCGCCGATACAGGTCAGATTTTTGAAGATGCTGCCATCAGCCTTGTGCAGCAGCAAACGCAAGGACAGCCGTGGTTAGTAAACGCCATTGCCCGCGAAGTGGTTGTTGAAACCTTGCAATCCGACTACACGCAGCCGGTTACGGCGCCGATGGTGAGCGAAGCCATTCAAACCATCATTCGCCGCCGCGACACCCACATTGACAGCCTTTTGGAACGCCTCAAAGAAGAGCGCGTTCGCCGCATTATTGAGCCGGTGATTATCGGAGAACAGGCGAGCATCGAAATGCTTTCGGATGATTACAGATATACGGAAGATTTAGGCTTGGTCAGATATACTCCAAGCGTGGGTGTAGCGCCCGCCAACCCCATCTATGCCGAGGTAATAGTCCGCACGCTCAACTGGTCAAGCCAGAGCGAAATAGAGTCCACCCATCCGGAATATCACATGCCTCGCTACTTCAAGGATGGCAAAATAGACCTGGGTTACTTACTGCGCGATTTTCAAGACTTTTGGCGAGAGAATAGCGAAATATGGGAAGAACGTTTTCAGTACAAAGAAGCAGCGCCACATTTGATACTGATGGCATTCCTGCAGCGTGTCATCAACGGAGGAGGGCATCTCATTCGTGAGATGGCG
>BNTQ01000147.1 GCA_025996715.1 Bacteroidia bacterium
CCAACAATGGACAGGGCGCAACCATAGCGGCAGCCGGCTCGTTGGATGAAAGTCTAAAAGAGCAATTGGCAGGCAAAACCAAAGTGGAAACGGCAAAAGTGGTGGGCAAATTGGTGGCAGAACGTTCGCTGGCAAAGGGAATTTCCACGGTGGTGTTTGACCGCAATGGCTATCTCTACCACGGACGGGTCAAAAATTTGGCAGATGCAGCCCGCGAAGGAGGATTAAAATTTTAACCAAAGATTGTAACAAAAAAATATGGCTGAAAATTCAAACATAAGGAAAGTAAAAACGGCAGACCTTGAATTAAAGGAAAGGCTTGTAGCCGTGCAGCGCGTTACCAAAGTAACCAAGGGCGGTCGTCATTTTAGTTTTGCTGCCATTGTGGTGGTGGGCGACGAAAAAGGCGTGGTGGGCTACGGCTTAGGCAAAGCCAACGAGGTGTCTATCGCGGTTTCAAAAGGAGTCGAAGATGCCAAGAAAAACCTTGTGAAGGTGCCGGTTTTCAAAGGAACTATTCCGCACGAGCAGATAGCAAAATTTGGTGGAGCACGTGTGTTTATGCGCCCCGCAGCCCCCGGTACCGGCGTTAAGGCAGGTGGTGCTATGCGTGCGGTGTTTGAGAGCATGGGCATTCACGATGTGCTGGCAAAATCAAAAGGCTCATCCAACCCTCACAACCTTGTGAAGGCAACAATAGGAGCCTTGTTGGAGTTGCGCGATGCCTACACGGTTGCCAATTTGAGAGGTATATCGGTGAGCAAGGTGTTCAATGGATAATGATTGGCGCCGCTTGGTTTATCAAAGTATTAAGTTTTTTTTGAAACGAAATTTTGAAATAAAAAGAAAATGGGAAATGTAAAAATAACACAGGTGCGTAGCCACAATAACAGTACCGACAAGCAAAAGGCTACCTTGCGTGCTCTCAATTTAGGTAAAATTAATCGTAGCGCAGAATGTCCTTTGACCAGTGTTACAAAGGGACAAATTGCTGCCGTTAGTCATTTGGTAAAAGTAGAAACTCTATAAGTGTTTAGTTATGAACTTGAATAATCTTACGCCCGCAACGGGCTCTACACATAAAGAAAAGCGTATTGGACGCGGACAAGGCTCGGGTAGGGGAGGCACCTCTACGCGCGGTCTCAATGGTGCACAGTCGCGCTCAGGGTACTCTTACAAAATCGGTTTTGAAGGTGGTCAAATGCCTTTGCAACGCCGTTTGCCCAAGTTTGGTTTCAAAAATCCTAATAGGATAGAGTTCAAAGCCATCAATCTCTACACTATAGAGACTTTGGCGAACAAATTGAACGTTAGCAAAATAGGGATAGACGAATTGTTAGGAGCAGGTTTGGTGTCGCCCAATGATTTGGTAAAAGTGTTGGGACAAGGCACTTTGAACAAAGCATTGGAAGTTACCGCAGATGCTTTTTCAAAATCGGCAGCGGCTGCCATTGAGGCACAGCAAGGCAAAGCAATTTTGACCATTCTCGACGAAGAGGAAGAACCAACAACTAAGGAATAATATGAAAAAACTGATAAATACATTTAAGAACATTTTTAAGATTGAGGACCTTAGAAGCCGCATTCTTTACACTTTGGGCTTGCTGGTGGTGTACCGTTTTGGCAGTTTTGTGGTCATCCCCGGTATTGACCCCTCGCAGTTGCAAGCCTTGCAAGACCAAGCCTCAGAGGGTTTGGTGGGTTTGCTCAATATGTTTTCGGGCGGTGCTTTTGGCAATGCCTCTATTTTTGGTTTGGGTGTGATGCCCTACATTTCGGCATCCATTGTGGTGCAGTTGTTGGGTATGATGATACCGTTTTTTCAACGCTTGCAAAGAGAGGGGTCAATACCGGGGATGACCACAAAACTGCCAAAACGGTACACCACCAGCAAGCCCAAAGTGTAAAGAATGCGGCTTCTAAGGTCCTCAATCTTAAAAATGTTCTTAAATGTATTTATCAGTTTTTTCATATTATTCCTTAGTTGTTGGTTCTTCCTCTTCGTCGAGAATGGTCAAAATTGCTTTGCCTTGCTGTGCCTCAATGGCAGCCGCTGCCGATTTTGAAAAAGCATCTGCGGTAACTTCCAATGCTTTGTTCAAAGTGCCTTGTCCCAACACTTTTACCAAATCATTGGGCGACACCAAACCTGCTCCTAACAATTCGTCTATCCCTATTTTGCTAACGTTCAATTTGTTCGCCAAAGTCTCTATAGTGTAGAGATTGATGGCTTTGAACTCTATCCTATTAGGATTTTTGAAACCAAACTTGGGCAAACGGCGTTGCAAAGGCATTTGACCACCTTCAAAACCGATTTTGTAAGAGTACCCTGAGCGCGACTGTGCACCATTGAGACCGCGCGTAGAGGTGCCTCCCCTACCCGAGCCTTGTCCGCGTCCAATACGCTTTTCTTTATGTGTAGAGCCCGTTGCGGGCGTAAGATTATTCAAGTTCATAACTAAACACTTATAGAGTTTCTACTTTTACCAAATGACTAACGGCAGCAATTTGTCCCTTTGTAACACTGGTCAAAGGACATTCTGCGCTACGATTAATTTTACCTAAATTGAGAGCACGCAAGGTAGCCTTTTGCTTGTCGGTACTGTTATTGTGGCTACGCACCTGTGTTATTTTTACATTTCCCATTTTCTTTTTATTTCAAAATTTCGTTTCAAAAAAAACTTAATACTTTGATAAACCAAGCGGCGCCAATCATTATCCATTGAACACCTTGCTCACCGATATACCTCTCAAATTGGCAACCGTGTAGGCATCGCGCAACTCCAACAAGGCTCCTATTGTTGCCTTCACAAGGTTGTGAGGGTTGGATGAGCCTTTTGATTTTGCCAGCACATCGTGAATGCCCATGCTCTCAAACACCGCACGCATAGCACCACCTGCCTTAACGCCGGTACCGGGGGCTGCGGGGCGCATAAACACACGTGCTCCACCAAATTTTGCTATCTGCTCGTGCGGAATAGTTCCTTTGAAAACCGGCACCTTCACAAGGTTTTTCTTGGCATCTTCGACTCCTTTTGAAACCGCGATAGACACCTCGTTGGCTTTGCCTAAGCCGTAGCCCACCACGCCTTTTTCGTCGCCCACCACCACAATGGCAGCAAAACTAAAATGACGACCGCCCTTGGTTACTTTGGTAACGCGCTGCACGGCTACAAGCCTTTCCTTTAATTCAAGGTCTGCCGTTTTTACTTTCCTTATGTTTGAATTTTCAGCCATATTTTTTTGTTACAATCTTTGGTTAAAATTTTAATCCTCCTTCGCGGGCTGCATCTGCCAAATTTTTGACCCGTCCGTGGTAGAGATAGCCATTGCGGTCAAACACCACCGTGGAAATTCCCTTTGCCAGCGAACGTTCTGCCACCAATTTGCCCACCACTTTTGCCGTTTCCACTTTGGTTTTGCCTGCCAATTGCTCTTTTAGACTTTCATCCAACGAGCCGGCTGCCGCTATGGTTGCGCCCTGTCCATTGTTGG
>BNTQ01000148.1 GCA_025996715.1 Bacteroidia bacterium
CATTCTTTTGTGCCTGTGTAAACTTCGCTGTCGGCAAGTTTCAACAAATGTCCTACGGCAGATACGCAAACGTAGCCGTTGCCTTCAAAATAGCCCTGCTGTTTGGCTGCACCCAAAACTTTTGCAATACTGTTGCAAGCATCAGGTTTTTCTACAATAACGAGTTTCATAAATAATTGATAATTGACAATTAAATTTTGTCTATTCTTTTACTTGTAAGAATTTTATTATGTTTGTAATCTGTTCTACTGTTGCCAATGAATAATCCTTTATATTTGCTTGTTGTTCTGCCATTACCAACAAGCATTCTGTTACTTGGGGTTGTATTCGTGAGCCTTTTATTGTGGCTATAAGTTGTGTTATCATTATAGATGAGCATTCCATTATTTTTGTTTGTTGCTCTGCTATTGTCAATAAACATTTCGTTATTTCTGTTTGTTTCATTGTGTTTTTGAGTTAAGGTTTATTGATTGTAAGGCGGAGTTATTACTCGATTTTGTATCAATCTAACGGACGTTCCTTTGCCCATAGATGATACCCATATTGGTTGTACGGACGGTATAAAACCTGCATCACAGGCTGTTTGTTCAATTGGTTCAATTTTTTTTACGTCCAATTCATCGGCGACTTGCCAGCATTCATTACTACTAATAAATATTTCATTGATACGTTGTTTGTCTGCGGTGGTGTGCATTGTTCCCTCCTGCTTGTGGTATTCTATTCTACTTGTTGATAAACCAACCACTTCATCATAATAAGTTGATAATTTTGGATTGTAAAAATTGGTAAGAGTACACCAACGACCATCGGGTAACATTCCGCAAAAATACTCTTGCCCTAATATGGTCATCATTTTGAATGATGTGTCAAAATTTTGTTTCATAGTTTTTATAGTTTGTGAGATATTGAATGATTTTGTTGTTTTTGAGTTTCGTTATTTTCCAACGGGCTTGGCATATTATTGACTGCTTGTAATGCTGCGGAACGCACAGTTTTTTGCGGTACACTATTATCGTGTGGAAAGGCATTGCCTATGCGGTTGGTAGTTGGTTTTTGTTGTACTTCGGGTTGCACTTGTTCGGGGGCGACCTTATTATTGCGTGAAACTATGTTGTAAGTTGCCTCTGCTCGCACTTCACGTTCTTTATCTTTTGCTAATTTTTCTAATACATCAGTAGAAGTGTTTGGATGACGTGCAACTCCACGGCGTATTAGTTTGATTTCATCATTTGCCAATTCTGCCAATACGTCAGTGGGGGTATTGCGGTTTAACGTAACAAAATGTCGTATTGGATAAAATCCGTCTTTTGATAATTTTGCCAATACTTCTGCCGAAGTGGATGACGACATTGCTATCCCTCGTTTTTTGTCAAATACATCACCAAAATCATCTGTTTTTTGATTAAGCACATCATCAAATGTGTTTCTGTTTTGATTTGTTTCCGTAATATTAGAAATTAAATTGTTAGAAATTATTGGATTTAAAGGAATATTCTTATTTCCCGCAACAGCCTCACGTACAAAACTTTCTTTGTCTTTTGCAAGATATGCCAATACGTCTTCAGGTGTATTTGGATTTTTTGCCACAAGACCGCGTATAAATGACTGTTCGTTATTTGATAATAATGCTAAAACTTTCGCAGGTGTACTTATATCTTCTGCTATCTTTACTAAAGGTGTGTTTCGGTTGTTTACCACTTCCCAACGCACAAGGGGGTCTTCGTCTGTTGTAAGAATTACTAAAGTTTCTATTGGGGTGTTTGGATGGTTTGCCACCTGTTTGCGTACCTCATTTTCTTTGTCTTTTGCAAGGTTTGCTAAAACTTCTTCGGGCGTGTTTGGATTTCGTGCAACTGCCCAACGCACGGATGCGTTTGCATTTTTTGACAGTTTTGTCAGCACTTCTGCGGAAGTACGCTTATCACTCGCAGTTTCTACTAAAAGATAGGTCAATATATCTGCAGAAGTATTTTTATTGCGTGCGACTTCAATGCGGACTTCCTCATTTTCATTTTTTGCCAATTTTGCCAATACTTCTGCTGAAGCATTCGTGCTTGCTGCAATTGCAGTTTCTACTAAATTTGTTTCCATAGTTTTAGAATTTAAATTGTTAAAGATTATAGACTTAAAGAATGATTTTGCTGTTTTTGAGTTTCTATGCTTTCCAACGGGCTTGGCATATTATTGACTGCTTGTAAGGCAGCGGAACGCACAGTTTTTTGCGGCACACTATTCTGTTTTTGATATTCTTGTAACGAAATATAATCTTTTATCACCTCTTCTTCTTGGTCAGGATGATATTTAAGAAACCCTAATTGATTACTTTTAATACCTCCTTTCTCTGCGAGATGGTAAATTATATCAGTTATGATTTCTTGCATTGTATCGTGTCCATAAGAAACCAATACTTTGCGACTTTGCCCAACTTCTGCGGTGAGCGCCCATAATTGTTTTTCTTTTGTTTCCATAATGTTGTAATTTTAACGGTTATAGACTTAGAGAATGATTTTGCTGCTTTTGAATTTCTACGTTCTCCAACGGGCTTGGCATATTATTGACTGCTTGTAATGCAGCAGAACGCACAGTTTTTTGCGGTACACTGCGCAGGTCATCGTTCCAGTCTTTGTGCTTGGGAACGTCTAATTTGTATTCGCAGCCGGGCTTGTGCAGAAGTATGTTGCGCAGAACTATACTTTTTACAAGGTCTGTTACCTCTTTGCAAGTAAATACCTTTTCTTGGTTTTGATATTGAATAATGGCAGTTTGATTTTTTGCATCAATGCTAATAATTTTGGCAGTATCGTCAATAATTTTCAAGTTGGTGGTTTGCCCTGCAATATCGTTATCATTTCCTAAAAGAATAGGAATATTGGCTCGTAGTGCTTTGTTTCTAATGATTTGTATTTGCTCTGTGGTAATTGCACCACCTGTGGCAAGTAAAGCAGAGTTTTGATAAGAAGAGTACATTTGCCTATAGGAAAGCGCATCAATGGGGTCTTCGCAGACAAATAAGCCGCTTTTGCCTTCCAACGAAGTTGACCAAACGCTGTTGTGTCGGCTTGTGCCTGCAACAAATGCTTTGGCAGTTCCGCCTGTATCCGGGGCGAGGTACTTGTATTGTCCGCCCACTTTTTCACCCTGTGCGTTGCGCCAATGAAAAAACAAGTTAATGTATTCACCGTTTTTAGAATGTAGCAAGCCCATTTCGCGTGCAATATCAGGCGATTTGAGCATATTGATCATATCGGGATGGATACCGCGCTTGCGCAAAAGCGGCAAAACAGCAAACGGCACAGTAACGAGTGGAGTGATATTGTAATGATGTTCTATGGCACGTGCGGGCGTTTCTGCTTGGGTAGTGGGCACATAACACGCTGCTGCTTGCAGTGCACTTTGCAAACGCTCTTTAT
>BNTQ01000149.1 GCA_025996715.1 Bacteroidia bacterium
CAAAGGCGGCACTGCCCGTGGCAATCGTTACATCGTCGCCGGTTGCCTTGTAACTCATGGCGGCTACGCCGCTTACAGTGGCGGCGGTGCCGCCGTCGTAAGTTTTAGTGCTCGCCGAAACTCCTGTTATGCTCACCGTTTTGATAGTGATGTCTGCCGTAACTGCCGCAGGCTGGGCGCTCAGCGTATAGTTGGCAACATCTGTGCCTGTTAAAGTATAGCCGCTAAAACTTACCGTTTTGCCGGTGCCCACATTCTTATTGGCAAAGACGGCGGTGCCTCCGGCAACCGTTACGGTTTCGGATCCTATTTTGCCGCTGATGCTTGCCGTGCCGTTCATGGTGGCGGTGTCGTTGCCGTCGTACTCTTTATTGTTCACCGCCACCGTTACCGTGAGCGGTCTGCGGGTGATGTTTGCCGTAACTGGCGCTGGCTGGGCACTCAGCGTATAGTTAGTAGCATCTGCGCCTGTTAAAGTATAACCGCTAAAAGTTACCGTTTTGCCGTCGGCAACAGTCTGATTGGCAAAGGCGGCGGTGCCTCCTTCAACCGTTACGGTTTCGGATCCTATTTTGCCGCTGATGCTTGCCGTGCCGTTCATGGTGGCGGTGGCGTTGCCGTCGTACTCTTTATTGTTCACCGCCACCGTTACCGTGAGCGACTTGGGGTTGATGGTGAACGTTTTGCCTTCTGTGTTATACTTAAACACGTGACCGGAATAGACAAAACCGGGGCTGGGGGGGAGGATATTGTAAGCCCCAGGCTTTTCGCCTGCTACGCGCCTAAAAGCGCCGATAAGTCCTGTTATAGTATGACCATCTTCGTCGATTGAGGCGTAAGATATCGCAGGGTCGGTAGTAGTACCGTAATTTTTGGCGGTATTGGTTGGAGTTACGGTAATGGTGGGCAGTACCTTCCTCGGCACAGGATACGAAGGTTGTTTGTCTGGCTCGTAGGTTACAATATAAATGTCATTATTTACGTAAGAAAGAGCCAGATTAAGCGAAATAGTTTTGATGCCGCTACCGCTTGCCGACAATTTTCCAAGTTTGTTCTTGCAGTAATTGTCACTGTACACCACCACACTATCAACATAGTTAAATAGGTCAAAATCCACGTAGGTACGACTGCAACTGCCCGAATACACAGGAGCACTTTGCCAACTCAAATAAGGATAAGCCTTCTCATTGCTGATAAGCCAATTACTGCTGTTAAAAGTCCAACCGGAATAGGTAGCCTGCTGCCACATTTGGGCAGTGTATTTGTTCGTGGCGGTTGCATTATTTGAGTTGCCCCCCTGTAAACTGGCGTCGCGGTCGTAGTAATTAGACAAGGTTTTTTCTTTACCTGAACAATTATCCCATGTTAACCTCACACCAACGAAGCCTCCTGTAGTTTGGTTGCCGGATACTTTGCCCGCAGAATAATTGTATTGTATAGTTCCCACAGACAATCTACCTATAAAGCCGCCAATGTGCTCGGTGGTGCCGGATACATTTGCCATAGAATAACTGTTTTGTATCTGTACTTTATAATATGTATTCTTTTCACATCTGGAGTCAACACTCCCTATCAAACCGCCAACGTATCCTCTGTCGGAGGATACTATGCCCGTAGAATAACATCTGTCTATAAGGTGGTCACCCTGCTCGCATTTAATATACCCTATCAAACCGCCAACACAAGGGTGTGTGCCGGATACTGTGCCCGAAAAAGAACAATCCCTCATTGTCATACTAATATTATTCACATACCCAAGTAAACCGCCAATGGACTCCGCGCCGTCGCCAACTATTGTGCCCGTAACATGACAGTTTCCGATATTGGCACCTTCATTCAAGCCTACTAAAGCGCCCACTCTCTCTTTGCCTTTAATGTACACATTTTTCAAATGAATGTTGCTCAGCGTTGCGTTTCCAAGCATAGTGTTAAATAAGCCAACATGCCTTCCGTTGGGGCGGTTGATATACAAATTGCTAATAGTGTAATTCTGGCCATTGTAGGTGCCGCCGAATTTTGTGACGTCGTTGCCTATGGAAGCAAAGCCCACGTTATTGGCAGTATAGCCGCCTCCGCCGGTTTTGGTTTGCCCTGCATCAATGTTAGCGGTTTGAATAAAGTGCTTTGCCCAGTCCCCGCTGGTTTCGCTAAGTTTTTTTAAATCGGCAAGGCTAGCAATTTTGTAGGGGTTGATGGATATGCCGCTACCGCCGGAATATACGAGGGTCGCTACCTTCGCCTGCACAGGATACGAAGGGTGTTTGCCTGTCTCGTAGGTTACAATATAAATGGTAGTATTTAAAGCCAGATTAAGCGACGAAATAGTTCTACTGCCGCTACTGCCTGGCGACAATTTTGCAAGTTTGTTCTTGCAGTAATTGTCACTGTACACCACCACACTATCAGCATAGTTCAATAGTTCAATATCCAAAAAGGTAGAACAGCAAGTCTGCACATACACAGGAGCACTTTGCCAATCAAAATAAGGATAACTCTTGTCATTGCGGATAAGCCAATTAGTGCTGTTAAAAGTCCAATAGGTATTATTATAGTTAGACTTCTGCCACATTTGGGTAGTGGTTTTGCACGTAGCGGTTCCAGTATAGTTGTTATGTTCACTGGTGTTGCCGTCGTAGTAATTATATCCGACTGTAGCGAACCAAGAGTATTTGTCATTTTCTTCTCTCCAGCCACCAACGAAGCCGTTGGTGCCGGATCCGGCTGATACTTTGCCCGCAGAATAATTCCTCTCTGTTGTTCCCAGTTCCAATCTACCTATAAAGCCGCCAATGTTCGAACCGGTGCCGGATACACTTGCCATAGAATAACAGTCTCGTACATATATTCGATAATATGTCTTTTTTGCCATGCTTCCATTTCTGGAGTCAGCACTCCCTATCAAACCGCCAACGTATCCTTGGCTGGATGATACTTTGCCCGTAGTATAACATCTGTTTATATAGTGGTGAGCCGTCTCAGTTTTAATATACCCTATCAAACCGCCAACACAAGGGTGTGTGCCGGATACTTCGCCCGAAAAAGAACAATTACTCATTGTCATAGCAAGGTTATTCACATACCCAAGGAGACCGCCAATGGACTCCCCGCCTTTGCCGGTTACTTTGCCCGTAACATGACAGTTTCCGATATTGGCACCTTCATTCAAGCCTGCTAAACCACCAACTACCTCTTTGCCTGTAATGTCCACATTTTCCAAACGAATGTTGCGCAGAACTGCGCTTCCAAGCATAATGTTAAATAATCCAACAAGCCTTACGGTAGGACGGTTGATATACAAAT
>BNTQ01000150.1 GCA_025996715.1 Bacteroidia bacterium
TATTTGGCAGGCGAGCACGGCAGCGGTGCTACGGTTATCGACAGTGTTTACCACAACACCAATACGATAATTCGCGGCGGCAACACCTTCACAGCCGATGGCAATTATGTGTTCCAAAAATGGAGCGGCGACGACGCCAACGACTATGCCCCCAACGACGCTCTTAAAGTAACCGCCCCGCTCACTTTGACCGCTATCTGGGAGGCTATTGCACAGTCTAACAATGCCAATTCGCTGGTGGGTTCTATCAACGGTGCTCACTACGAGTCAACGCTGTCGCGTTGGGTCATCGACTGCGACAATACCAACGACTTTGTAACGGTTACCGTGGGTGTTGAAGATTCGTCGGCAACGGTGTACTACAACGATGCAATATGCCCCGACCGAACCTTTATAGTGAGCATACCCAAACCGGATATTTACACGGTTACTTACACCGTAGTTGCCGGCGATGGACTTACCACCGAAACCACCACCTTTGAACTCGAACTACGTTTTGTGTTCGACAGCATAGGCGGACAAAAGTGGGACAACGTGCTGTATGTGAACAACAACCCCCGCAACAACGGCGGCTATAAATTTGATGCCTACCAATGGTACAAAGACGATGTTGCGCTGGCGGGACAAACGGGACAGTACTATTCTGCAGGCAAAACCAAATACGACCTATTGGTTGCCGATGCTCTCTATCACGTAGAGGTAACCTACGATGGCAAAACCCTGCGTTCGTGCCCCGATGTGATGCGCATGGAGGCTTCGGCAGGCTTGCTTGTTTATCCCAATCCTGTGCAAGGCAATCAGTTGAACGTAGAGGATGCCGCAGTGCAAGCCGGCGACGACATTGCCATCTACAGCATCACCGGCAATTTGGTCAAAGTTTATGCTGCACAAGGCGACATCACGCAATTGACTTTACCCAATTTGTCGTCGGGTGTTTACATTGTGAAAGTGAAAAATAGAGATGCGAAAATAGTAGTTAAATAATTTGAAAGTACCAAAACTTTAATATGAATTTTTGTAAAACCATATTTACTACAATTGCTATTTTGTTCTTTGCTTCAACTACGCAGGCTCGAATAAAACATGAATTTGCAGTACACGGCGCAGGTGGGTTGTCCACATTGACCTACTCACCTGCCCTGGGCAAATCCTATCTGGGCTTTGGCGGCGGCGGCGGATTGTCGTACACCTGTTTTTTTAACTTCAAATGGGGACTCCGCTTGGGTGCCGAGGCAATGGTTTACAATGCCCGCTACAAAACCACCCTCAATGGATTTTATTACGAGAACAGCGACGGCGCCAACCCGCCCGAACCATTTGAGTTTCGCTACGCTTTGACCGACTATGTCGAAAAGCAGACCGCTCTACTATTCAACATCCCCTTGATGGTGATTTATCAAAAGCCTTTGGACTCCTACAAAGATTTTTATGCTGCCCTTGGCGGCAAAGTAGGCTTGCCTATGAGCGTGCGCTACAAAAGCACCATCGGCGAACTCAGCACTTCGGCTTACTACGACGACAAAGGTCCCCTCGAATTGTTTGACCCTGAATCTCAAGGCTTTGGGTTCAACAATAATCTCAAAGCCAAAGGCAAAATAGATTTTGGGACATCGTTTATGCTGTCGGCAGAGGCGGGTTTCAAATGGTACTTAGATGACAAATATGTAATGTACACCGGCGTTTATGCCGATTATGGGCTTAATAATGCGGATAAATCTACGGCAGTGCCCATAGTCCATTATGCCAAAATGCCCAATTATTACGAAAATCGCAACGCCGCAGGCGGCATCAACACTGTGCTGGCGGCAACCCATCACGATGCCACGCACAATGCTACCGATATGGTGAAACGTGTGGTGCCTTTGGCAGCAGGCATCAAAATAACTTTTGCCTTAGCCAAGAGCAAACCGCCCGTAGTAAAAATGGTGTCTATTAGAGATATGGATACGGTGAGCAGAAGAGTTAGAATTAGAGACACGCTCAAAACCAAAAGAATCAGACCAATCAGACCACAAGGGTATGACGAAGATATGGAACTCTATGATGCCTATTTGCAAGAGCACGCCCAACTGCGTCCTGTTGACCTACCCGCCATAGAAAACGACCTTATTGGCATTGTGGACGGCTACACTTTGAGAGATAAGATACTCAACGAGGAGCAAATTGAGCAACTCAACAAAGTATTGGAGTACTTGAGTTTATATCCCGATATAAAAGTGTCGTGCGACGGCCACACCTGCGATATTGGCGGACAAGACGAAAATTATCGATTGGGAATGGGGCGTGCCACCATAGTTAGAAATTATTTGATACAACAGGGGATGCCTCGCGACCGCATTACCATTAGAAGTTATTGGTCAACCCGTCCGCGCGTGCCCAACGAATCCGAAAAGAACCGACAACTCAACCGCCGCGTAGAAATAAAAATTGATGGAGTAATAGAAAAGAAGTGATAATTTGAAAACGAAGTTTACATATTTGCTAATGCTTGTCGCTATTTTGGCAACAGGTGTGCCTGCTGCGGCTGCAACCTACTCCGGAGGTAGCGGCACCGTGGGCGACCCCTACCAAATTGCCACCTTTGCCGATTTGCAGACCCTGAGCCTTACCAACACCGACTGGAACAAGCACTTTATTCAAACTGCCGATATTGATGCCGCTGCTACTAATAGCGGTGCAGGCTTTAGCCCCATAGGCAACGACGGCATAAGATTCACCGGCACCTACAAGGGCAAGGAGCACATTATCAGCAACCTATACATCAACCGCCCGGCAACCGCATATATTGGACTGTTTGGTGTCGTAGGCAGCGGCGGAAAAATAGACAGCCTCGGTGTAGAAAATGTGAACATTAAAGGACTAAAAGAAGTTGGCGGCTTGATAGGGAAGCACTGCAACAGCGCCACTGTAGCCCACTCTTATGCTACCGGCAAGGTATCAGGCGTTGACTATGTGGGTGGTTGCGTAGGGAATGCTAACACCACTGGTACTATAACTTATTGTTACGCTGTTGTCGATGTATATGCTACCGGCACTGTCGAGACTGCATGTGGTGTTGGCGGTTTTATAGGTGCCAATGTTCACGGAATTGTATCCAATTGCTACGCTGTAGGCGCGGTATCCGGCGCTACAAACGTTGGCGGCTTTGTAGGGAGTCTTACAACTGATGCTGTTCGGACTATAACCAATTGCTACGCTACAGGCGCGGTATCCGGCGC
>BNTQ01000151.1 GCA_025996715.1 Bacteroidia bacterium
TGCTTGCTCGGATGTAAAAGTAGTCATATAAAGATTGGCAATGCCCGGAGTGCCTACTTCTATGCCTACATAAACAAAAATAGCGATTGCACCCAATATAAAATGACGGAATTTTAATGCTCCCTTCATTAAATTCAACAGCGGCTCTTTGCTGGTTTCGACATTAGGCTCGGGTATTTTTACAAACCATAAAACAACAAATACCAATGCAAAAACGCCCATAGCGATGTACATTACAGGAAAAATGTCTGTAATACGTGCTTTGGCAGCCTCGCCAATGAGAATGCCCACAAACATAGGCGTAAAAGTAGCCATAATGGAGTTGAACGAACCGCCAACTTGAATCAACTGATTCCCTTTGTTGCCGCCGCCGCCTAAGGTGTTGAGCATGGGGTTGACAACGGTGTTGAGCAAACACATTGAAAAACCTGCTACAAAAGCGCCGGTAAGATATACCGCAAACGCACTGGTTTCACCTGCATAGCCGGAGAGATATTGAATACCTACTCCTACAAAGCCAACAGCAATTGCTAACAAAGCCGTTTTTTTATAGCCTATCCTTGATAACAAGATGCCGCCGGGAATACCCATGACAGCATAGGCTATAAAATTACCTGCGTTACCCAACATACCCATGAAATTGGATACGCCAAATTGCGCTTTTAAGACAATGCCCATAGGGGCTGCCAGATTGGTAACAAATGCGATCATTCCAAAAAGGAATATCATCATAACGATTGGCACAATCTGATTTTTTTGTTTTGTGTTTCCCATAAAATTTAATTTAAAAATGAATAATTAAAAAAACAAAATACATGAACTTCTACAAAATTGTAATTTATTGATTTTCAATAAGTTAATAAAACGAATTGGACACCCAATAATTTTGGTGCGAAGGTAGAAATTTATTTTTGAAAAAAAAAATTTGTTTTAATAAAATAAAGTATTACTTTTGCGGGTTATTTTGTTTTTAACCTAATTTTTTTAACAATGTATTTGACAGCAGAAAAAAAGCAAGAACTTTTTAGTCAATACGGAAAGTCTAATAAGGACACCGGCTCAGCCGAAGGTCAGGTGGCACTATTTTCCTACCGTATCAACCATCTCACAGAGCACCTCAAGGTGAACAAAAAAGATTTCGGCACCGAGCGGGCACTGATGACCCTCGTGGGCAAGCGGCGACGTTTGCTCGACTACCTCAAAAAGGTGGACATAGAGCGGTATAGAGCCATTATCAAGTCGCTTTCGATTAGAAAATAGACTTACCACTAAAAGGCAATTTGGTAATTGCCTTTTTTTATGAAACCATATCATTGTTGTCTAACGCATTCATTATCAACGCATTATGGATTTTAGTAAATACTTGCGCCAAATTCCGGATTATCCCAAACCCGGCATAGTTTTTCAGGATATTACCACCCTCTTGGGCAACTCCAAAGCCTTTACAGCAGCGGTAAAGCAGGTTGCAGCGTACTATCAGGACAAAGGCATTACCAAAGTGGTGGGCATAGAGTCGCGGGGCTTTATTTTGGGTGCTGCTGTGGCTTATGCTTTGGGCTTGGGGCTTGTGCCGATGCGCAAAAAGGGCAAATTGCCGTGGAAAACCTATTCCATAGAATATGCTCTCGAATACAGCACCGATACCATTGAAATTCATCAGGACGCCTTGGAGGCTACCGACAAAGTGCTCATCACCGATGATATTATTGCCACAGGCGGCACAGCCAAAGCCACCCTGGATTTGGTCAAAAAATTCGGCATCCCCGAAAAAGACATTTATCTCTGTTTTTTGATGGATATTCACGATGTCCCCGGCACAGCCAAAGAAGAATTAAAAAAGCACGGATACTTGGCATTGATATAATTATTATGTTTACCCCCCCACCCTATTCTAATTACATAATAAAATAGTGCAGTTTCAATCGCCAAAATTATGTACCTTTGCCATTAGTGCTATACCAAAATTAAACCATTAGTGAGCATTATTTATGACCCGCAACAACATTAATCTGATGGCACCCGTAGGCTCTTATGAGAGTTTGTGGGCGGCTATCAATGCGGGTGCCAACTCTATCTATTTTGGGGTCGAAAAACTCAATATGCGGGCGCGTTCCAGCGTTAATTTTACATTGGCAGACCTCGAAAAAATAGTAGGCATTTGCAAAGAGCACAACATTGCCTCCTACTTGACCCTCAACGTAGTAATTTTTGACACAGAACTTGCCGAAATGCAATCCATTATAGATAGAGCACAAAGCATAGGTTTAACTGCCATCATTGCCTCCGACCCTGCTGTAATTCAATATGCACGCCAAGCGGGGGTCAATGTGCACATATCCACCCAACTGAATATCAGCAACATCGAAGGGGTCAAATTCTATGCTCAATATGCCGACGTGATGGTGCTGGCAAGGGAACTCAACTTGGTGCAAGTGCAAAAAATATATGATGAAATTCGAGCGCAGGACATTCGGGGACCGCAGGGCGAGTTGGTGCAATTGGAAATGTTTTGCCACGGTGCTTTGTGTGTAGCCACTTCGGGCAAGTGCTATATGAGCCTGCACGAAAACGGCAACTCTGCCAATCGCGGCAGTTGCCTGCAAACCTGCCGCAAAGGCTACACCGTTACCAACAACGAAAACGGCTACCAAATGGCCATCGACCACGAGTATGTGATGTCGCCCAAAGACCTGTGCAGCATTGGGTTTTTAGACCAAATGTTGGAGGCAGGCGTGCGGGTATTCAAAATCGAAGGTCGCGCCCGCCCGCCGGAGTATGTGAAAAAAGTATGCGAATGTTACAATGCTGCTTTTGAGGCGATACTTGCCGGAACATACTCTAAAGCGATGATTGATAATTGGTTGGTAGAACTATCCTCTGTGTTCAATCGCGGTTTTTGGGACGGGTACTACTTGGGGCAGCGTTTGGGCGAGTGGAACAAAACTTACGGCTCCAAAGCCACCCGCAAAAAAGATTACCGTGCCAAAGTTACCAACTATTTTTCCAACTTGGGCGTAGTTGAACTTTTACTTGAAGCCGGCACGCTCCAAGTAGGTGACGACGTACTGATAACAGGACCCACCACAGGCGTAGTGGAAACCACCATTTCGCAACTGCGCATAGATGACGGCACGCCGGTAGAG
>BNTQ01000152.1 GCA_025996715.1 Bacteroidia bacterium
GACTTGATAGTGGTGGAAGACACGACTGCTTTGAGCGATACCGATACCTTGCTGGTGTTTAACGATTATGCAGTGGTCAAATTGGGCTATAATGCTATCTTTCTCCACCTGCGCAAACTGCGTGAGAATATCGGTTTTCGTCCGCTCAAATGTGAGTGGTATAAAGATGGAAAACTGTTAGACAGTGGCTTTGTTTACTCAGCAGGTCCCACTCGTCAGCATAAAATTAAGCCGGGAAACTATACCTTTAAGTTAATCGGCGATAGTGCTGTTTATTATTCTACGGAGCAATATCTTGAGGTGAAATTTAAGTCCGCGCTCTCTATCTATCCTAACCCTGTTAGCAACGAACAACTGCACATCGGCAACGTGCGCATGCTCACGCTTGAGAATGCGACTAACAGTCCTACGGTTGAGATTTACGACATCAATGGAGTGTTAGTGCTTGAACTGCCTCTTTTGCCGCTCACTTCCGGCAATACTGCTACTATTGATGTATCGCGGTTGAGGGCAGGTGTTTACTTTGTGAAAGTGGGTGAGAATATCAGCAAAGTGGTGGTGAAATAACAAACACCCACCCCCTAACCCCCAAAGGGGGGACGCCGGAATAAAAACAGTAGGGACACGGCATGCCGTGTCTCTACTGTTTTTGCCTTTTTTTTATCAGACAATTGTGATTTGTTATTTAGAAAAAGTTATTATCTTTGCATTTGTTATTATTATTTTTTACCTAAAATTATTTATCTATGAAAAAAATTAAATTATCTATCGCCGCCATAGCACTTGGAGTGAGTGCTTTGGTAATGAGTTCGTGCATTGGCTCGTTTGCTCTCACGGGCAATGTGTACAACTGGAACAAAACTGTTACCAACCAAAAATTTGTGAACGAGTTGGTGTTTTTGGCATTGTGTGCCGTTCCTGTGTACGAAATTTCACTCTTTATTGATGGTTTTATCCTTAACCTAATTGAGTTTTGGACAGGCAAGTCGCCTATGGCAAATGTGGACAAGGTGATTGACACCGAAAAAGGCAGTTACCACGTGCAATCTATCCCCAACGGCTACGAGGTGGAGATATTGAGCACGGGCGAAAAATCGCAGTTGCTCTACAACCAAGGCACCAACAAGTGGACGGTTGCCAATGCCAACACAGCAGTTCCATTTGCTAACTAAAAGCCGTAATTTGTTGTAAACCACCATCTTATACAAAAGCAGCCCTGCAAGCACTTGCAGGGCTGTTTTTTTGTGCATCTATCCTATCGATTTTTGGCGCACAAACTATTTCTTAGTTTTTGTGTAAAAATAATTGCAAATTATTGCTTTTTTGTGCCATAAAATTAAAAATCTGTAATTAGCCAAAATTTAAAAAAAATTGGCACAATAATAAATAGACATTTTGGAAGGTGCACACACTACTTTTGTAGCGTCATTAAAAAAAGGAGAAAAAATGAAAAAAAAATTGTTCAAATTGATGTTAGCAACGACATTTTGTTTGCCGTTTGCTGCGGTGCACGCCGAGGATGGCGTGGAAGTCAGCCTCGGTGCTGATGTAGTAAGTGCTTATGTTTGGCGCGGTGCGTATCAAGCAGGGTTTAGTGTTCAACCTTCGTTGGGATTGTCCTACAAAGGATTTTCGCTGGGCGCCTGGGGCAGCACCGACATCGTCCGCTTCAAAGAAGTAGATTTTTCGTTGGGCTATTCTATTGCAGGATTTGACATTGCCGTTACCGACTATTGGTGGAGCGGCGAAGGTGCCTACAATTACTTTAAGAAGTATGACCACGATTTTGATGGTGACGTTGTGAGCACCTCCGACCATTTGTTTGAAGTCGGCTTAGCCTACACTTTGCCCATCGAAAAATTTCCGTTGAAATTGGCGTGGAGCACTTTTTTTGCAGGCAACGACTACAAAGTAGATGACGAAGGCAAAGCCAAACGTGCGTTTTCGAGTTATGTGGAGGCATCGTTTCCGTTCACTATCCAAAGCCTTGCTTTTGAGGCAGCCTTGGGCATTCGCCCGTTTGAGTCGCCGGCTTATGAACAGGCAAATCCGCCCGCCAACTACGGCACCGATTTTGCGGTAACCAACATTTCGCTCAAAGCAAGCAAAGACATCAAAATTACCGATAGTTTTACTTTGCCTGTGTTCACGCAGTTGATATTCAATCCCAATTCGGAGAATGTATTTTTGGTATTCGGTATTAGTTTTTAACCCAATTATATTTTAAATGTTATGAAAAAAATTGAAGCAATCATCAGAAAAACCAAGTTTGACGATGTCAAAGATGCCTTGCAGGCAATAGACATTGAGTGGTTTTCGTACTACGATGTACGCGGCGTGGGCAAAACACGCGAAGGGCGCATCTATCGAGGCATAGCCTACGATACCAGCAGCATAGAGCGTGTGCTCATTAGCATCATTGTGCGCGAAAAAAATGTCGAAAAAACCGTAGCGGCTATTCAAACAGCAGCACGAACAGGACGCACCGGCGACGGCCGCATCTTTGTAATACCTGTCGAAAACGCAGTGCGCATCCGCACCGGCGAGCAGGGCGATATTGCGCTGTACAACGCGGAACAAGAAAAGTAATGAATAATAAATTATTAACAATTAAAAAATTTAATACTATGAAACATTTAAAGTTTATCGTGATAGCGTTGTTTTTGCTGCTCGTTGGTGGAGTGGCAGGATTGCACGCACAAGAAGTTATAGTTGCTTCCGGCGAGGAGGCTGTGGTAGTAGTGGAAGAGGCTGCACCTGCGCTCGACAGCGGCAACACGGCGTGGATGCTCGTGGCAACCATTTTGGTAATGCTAATGACCGTGCCCGGATTGGCATTATTCTACGGCGGATTGGTGCGCCAAAAAAACTTGCTGAGCACCGTGATGCAATGTTTTTCGCTCTGCGGAGTCATTACAGTGCTGTGGTTTGCGTTTGGCTACAGTTGGGTGTTTGGCACAGGTTTTGAGGGTAAGCCGCTCGGCTTCATTATGGGCGGTTTTGACAAGGTGTTCCTGCACGGAATTGGTATGAACACACTCACTGCGGGCAATATCCCCGAAGTGCTGTTTGCCTTGTTCCAATGTATGTTTGCCATCATCACGCCCGCGCTC
>BNTQ01000153.1 GCA_025996715.1 Bacteroidia bacterium
TTTTCTAATACTATTTTTGTGCAAACCGCCCATCTTAAAAAAGCGACTACTATTTTAGGGACTTCTTATCAATTTGTTAAGATAAGAGCATATAAAAGAGCAGGGGTTATGTACAATGGTTATGGTGACTATAAGTACCCTATTACAGATGTTGAAAAAACTATTGTAGATTGTTTTGATTTACCTCAATACAGTGGCGGATATTCCGAACTTATTCGAGCATTTGCACGTGCCAAGTTGGATGCTGACAAATTAACGAATTACTGTATGATTGTTGATAACAGTGCGGTAACTAAACGACTTGGGTTTTTAGCAGAGTTGTTGGAAAAAGAAAATTTATTGACTTTTATCGAATTTGCACGCACAAAGGTAACTCGTACTTGTAATGAATTTGACCCTTTTGGTAAAACAGTGGGCGATATTGACCCAACTTGGCATTTGCGCTTAAATGTGTCCAAAAAGGCTATAAAAGAAATAATACAAAACCCATATTGACTATGATAAATCAAAGTGAAATAAACCGTTTGTCCATAGAACAAAAAGTAAAGCCGAGTACAATCGACAAGGATTGGGTATTGGGACACTTTATAGATGCGTTATTTTCCATTCCTGAATGTCGCGAAAATCTTGTATTCAAAGGGGGAACGTGCCTCAAAAAATGCAGATTTCCTGATTACAGATTTTCGGAAGACCTTGATTTTACGTCCAAAAATGAAACGTTTGTTTTAAATCATTCTTTGATGCAAAACATCACATCATTGGTGGAAAGTCGTACAAGAATACCACTATACATTCAATCGCTTGAAGAATTGCGATTTAATGACCAATTGACGGGTTATGCGGCGTGGATTAAGTATTGGGGCGCAGACCACAAAAAAAACCACCAACCAACTGCCCCTGCACGTTGGCAAACAAGTATTAAAATTGAAGTGATATTGTATGAAAAAATGGTTTTTGAGGTAGAAATGCGGAATGTTAATCACCCATACAGCGACAAACTTACGGAAAATGCATTGAACATACCTGTTTACAGTATCAACGAGGTACTTGCCGAAAAAATAAGAGCACTAATTCAACGTTCCTACACAGCGCCACGCGACTATTACGATATATGGTATCTAAGCAGGAACGTCAAAAACATTGATTGGCAATCTGTGGTAGCAGCCTTTCATACTAAATCGGCGTACAAAAAGATTCCGTTTACAGGTGTTGAACAACTTATCAATAAAAATAACTCCAGCATCTTAAAATTGGCTTGGAATAATAGTTTGGAACATCAAATTAATCGGGAAAATTTACCTGATTATGATACAGTAGAAAACGATTTACTTGATTTATTTAAGTCCATTTTTTGTAAAAAAATAGTAAAAAAAGCAGTTCGGTCGGCAGCGTTAGAGGCTGTGAACAAGTACACTGATGCGCAGAGAGCACAGGAAGAAACACTCGCAGTGCCGGGCAAAAAGAAAGGTATAAATCTTTAATTATTAACTATTTAAGTGTAATATTATGAAAAAAGCAGAAACTATCAAACGCCAGTCCGCAAAGGCGGTAGCCCAAAAAACAACGGCGGTGAGCAAAGCGGAAAATATGTTGCTAAACGCAATTATCGTAAAAGAAGGTACGGACAAAGACAGTCCGTTCTACAAAAAGCCGATTACTACGAGTTTGCTCGTGGCAAAAAAGTTTGGAAAAGAACATAAGGTTGTTCTTAGAGCCATCAAGGAAATTTTGACATCGGTGCAAAGTTGCACCGATCTTTCTGACGGCAATTTGACATCGGCACAAAATTGCGCAGATCTTTCCAAAATGTTTGAAGCAGTAAAATTGCCCGACAATTACGGTCGGATGCAGCCTGCGTACATAATGAACAAAGATGGGTTTACCCTGCTTGCGATGAGTTTTATAGGCAAGCAAGCACTGCAGTTTAAGTTGGATTATATTGCAGAGTTTAATCGGCGTGGGGGACTAATTCTTGCATTAGAACAGCAACTTATCATTGACACATTGGAAAAAAATATGCTTATGTTGGAAAGGTTTAGTGCCGAGAATAAACAACTCAAGGAGGAAAAAGAAGAATGTGTGGAATATATTAGTCATATGGCGAACATACCCCGCAGTTTTGCTGTTGCCAAACAGAATTTTAAGGATTTATACGAAGGCAAGAGAAATGAGGACTTAATACTCTTTTTGCAGGAAATGTATCAATCAATTACGCCGGAAGTGCTTGCCTATGAAGACAAAGTGTATAAACAGAAATTTTTGAATGAATAATCATTTAATCAATTTATGCGTGGGTAACAGACAATGAAGGAATGGTAAGCGATACAGTGCATTTTAGTTTGGGGCACGTGGAATAATGCAAAAATAACACAAGAAAATGGAAAATATACAAACTTTAGACCTTGAGGCAATAAATTGCAATTTCAACGCGGAACTGCAACAACAAATAGATGGCACTTTGCCCAAAGGACACGTATATTCGTTGGGTATGCCCGGAAACATTTTGCAAGCAGTAGGTATGCCGTATTTGCCCATAGAATTACGTGCAGAAAAATTGTTAGAAAAATCAGTTGATGAAGAGCATCCATACAATATCAAAGAAATAACGAATTTACCAAAAGCAATACAAAATCCATTGGCTGTATTTGCTTACGGTGATAGGACAAAGGCAATAAACCTTATTATAGAAATTCAACACAACGAAAAAAATTTTCTGATTGGCATTGCGCTCAATCCAACGGTGAAAGGAAAATCGCTTGAAGTAAATAGTATTCGTAATGTATTTCCAAAGGACACCCACGAGTGGGTAAATTGGATTAACCAAAATAAAGGACTGTACTATGATAAAGAAAAAATTCTAACTCTTCTTGACCAACAGCGTATCAATCACGCTGACGTGGCTTTTGTCTTGCCCAACATAGGTCGGGTGAAACAAGAAGATTTAGAATCTCGCTACTTTGCTTGCAGTCCAACGAGCATAAATTGTATCATTTGGGCATCGGGAAAACAGTGTCAAAAAGCACGCTTACACGGGCTAATGAACATCGTTCGTACCGCATTTATCAAGACTTAGCGAT
>BNTQ01000154.1 GCA_025996715.1 Bacteroidia bacterium
TGCCATTCCGCTCATAAACTGCATTATCAGTATTAGTACCAAAACTCGAATTAGGGAAAACTGCCTGAGAAGCACCAACTAAAGGGATAGCGAGATCATCGCCGCGCTGCTGAGATGGAAGCGCAGATGTAAAATAGTCCTTTTCCCAAGAACGCTTTTGTAATGCATCGTTAGATACAGGAAGCTCAGGAGTATAATTTTCATCACGATAATATTCATTGTAAATCATATTATACGCACGAAAAGGAAATGCCACCGGCGCGTCATCTTGCGTCGAATTATTTAAAGCAACATTAATAGGAAAACCAAAATAATCCCATAAAGAATATTTAGACTTTCCAGAAGTAGTCCAACGCGGAAGCACGGGAGTTTCATTGCCAGAAACACCGCGGGTTATAAATGTTTCCCACTGATCCCAAAGGATACGATAGGGAACAAAGAAATAGTGAATATACAGATTAATCTCCTGAAGCACTGGTGCAAACATTGGTCCAAACCGTACAACAACTTTATTGGCAATAGTAAATTTATCGCCAGGTACCATGGGAAGACACAACGAGGGGTAAAGATAACCCATCAAACAATCCATAAGTTTATAATGACTCATGTTAAATACAGAACGCCCGGGATGAAGCCCGGCTACACGTTTAAATACCTTCGACATCATCACCCTCCAAGGCGGTCGGAATGACCATCGGCGCTTCGCCGGTAATAATCATCCTTTCACTGTCATATTTACCAATACAGTAAAGCTGAAAGTCACGGGGATCAACAAGTTCTGTGTCTATACGACTCTGAGCTTGCTTAAATAGTCTAACGGCTAAGCCATCAGTCTTCGCAATAAAAGGGGAAGATCCTTCCTGGGCTATTACGTCATAGCTGACATATACACGTGCAATCATCATGCACCTCCTACACAGTAATACAGTAGGGTAGTAAAAGGGGTGGGTGGGCACCATTAAGTTACTACTCTAGGGTGTACCCCCCGTAAGGGGGGCGATTTGAAAATCGTTAAATCCGATCAAGATCAAGATCAAGATCAAGAACGAACTGCCTTGAATAGGTCAAGATGTAGTACTTAGTTCGCGGAACATGACGAACATGATCCGGCCTATATTTAGCCAAATATTCATCCTTTTCTTTCTTTGAAGAAAAGTAATGTGTCTCTTCAAAGTGGTCAGGCATATATTCCCATTCAGACATAACGAACTCCTTAATACCAAGATAATTTAAGTATATCACATGGTGTCACTTAGCACAAGTACTTTTTTGAAATTTTTTCACTTTTTTTTGTTAGTTATAGATAACTATTTTTCTTAGCACGCTTTATCATCGTACTAGCAACAATATTGCGCTCATTCTGATCGAGCGCGTCTTTTAAATCAAGTTTGTAATACCGAAGGTCGTCATAGGTACGTCCAAGCGTCTCGGTATAATACGCGAACGTTTCTCTGTCGTTTGCTAATCGCTTACTTAGAAGATCGTCCGCGTCTATACCTAATTTAAGCTTGTAGTACCTAGGTATACCGACTTCGTGACCTCTCAACTTTATTGAGAGGTCTCTCTTGATTTCTTCTGCATGATCCATGCAGTAGCGCAGGCCGATACCGGCACTGCTTCTTTGAAAGGGGGCTAAGTGATGACCGTAAATTTTTTTACCTAGGGGGCCATTATACCGTTTAAGAATATAATCCGCACAATAGCGAGCAGAGTCATAACTAAGAGTACCCATGTCAACACTACCATGACCCCACGTATCTTGAACTTTTTGATAATCCATAATGCCCACGCCAAACAATAGGCTGTGATAGTGAGGTCGACCATACTTTTCTCCGTATTCGCCACAGGCGAAATATTTAAGATTAAAGCCAGCTTTACGCATTCGCTTAAAGAATTTTGTTAGATCATCGGGGACTAATCCACCGTCTTTTGGAACCTGATCTTCATCATAAGTTAAAGTAGTAAAACTGTTATGAGGCCAGTATTGAGCCTCATGTACAATACGTGTCGCCCACTCCCGGGAATGAGCGACACGGCAAGGAATACAATGGCCACACGGCACATCCATGCCGTGTGGCTTAGGATCTTTAAGGTGAATAGGATGCGTACAGGTCAAAGCCTTATACCACCACGCGAAACACCATACGATCGGATCCGGCGGCCGCGCCTACGGCCGCGGGAAACTGATCGACGAGCTCGACCACGTCTACGGAATCGCATATTTACCTCCTTTGGCCGCTACTAATTGGTGGTCTGAAAGTCTTGAATATATCCAAGAACATATTAACCAGATCATCTATAGGACCTATAAACTGAGTATCACGTTTGAACTCCATCATGTCAACAGTCAACTGCTGTGCAGCCAACTGGAGCTGTTGCATATCTACCTGGTTAGAAAGGTATGAGCGTCTAAGCTCATTAAGAGTTTGTTCATAGATCGCCTGGTCGAGTCGAACGGAGCCAATTCTATCTTGAATCCTCGTGCGCTCATTATTTAGCTGCTGTTGGGACATTCTCCCAACCAGAAGAGACCGATTGATGGACGCCATCGAGTCCGAGTAAGAGGCCCTTACCCTGGCTTCGTAAGCCCTTGATTCAGAGAGAGAGAGGCGGGAGGGACGAAGCTCGGCCGCGATATCGGTATCTTGGCGGATATTAGCCTCACGGGCAACATTAGCAGCTGAGGCAGAGTGTTGGGCAGCAATACCTGCGGCCCAACGTTCAGGATTCCAGTCTTGTGCTTGAGTACGAGAAGCGATCATGGAGTCGATGTTTTCGATTTCCTTATCAGTCAGCCCGGGATACCTTTGATTTTTTAATAATTGACCTTGAGTCTGGGCATTGATATAGGCCATTTCTGCCTTTGTACGGTCGATATCTGCATTGCCCTTCATTTGGGCAATTTGGGCCATCATCTGATCAATGCGATTTCTGTTAGAGAAGGATACAGCCTGGGTTTGAGGCGCCTTTGATTCCACGGGGCCGGAAGTACCGGCGGCCTGGCCTACGGCCAGCA
>BNTQ01000155.1 GCA_025996715.1 Bacteroidia bacterium
AATTTATCAATTCCGCCGTGTATATATCCGCGAAAACAAGTCGGGTGTTTGTCCCACGCTTACTGCCAATATGGGCGAAGGCGGTCATAATGTGCCTTTAATACTTGATAATAAAGGCAATATAAGAAAACTTGCCCCTGTTGAATGTTTAGCAATACAAGGGTTTCCATCAAATTTTATCATTCCAAAAGAATTGCCGAATTCAAAAATCTATAAACAAGCAGGGAACTCTGTATCCGTTCCTGTTATAAAAAGAATTGCACAAGAGATTATGAGGGTTTTGAGTGGGAATTGATTTTAACAACAAACAAATAAATTACGATAAATTGTCTGTTGATAAATATTTGCAGGATTTGCGTTTAATAGGTTCTCTTTCGGGCTTGTTCAGCAGCAATGAGATTCCATTTCTGCATTACAGGACAACCGAGAATTTTTATTGTGCAGATTTTTCCGCCGAGAACTTATCAAGGGCAGATGTTTCTGCTGATGCAAAATTAAAGACAAAAGGCATTGGAATAAAAACTTTTATTGAAAATGCTGAATTACAAAAAATTGCTGAATTTAATAATCAACAAGAATTATATAGAGATTTGCCCCCAATTGAAATGATTAAAAAAGTTGCCGAATTACGAAATATGCGAATGCAATTCACCATGAATGCTTACGGGCTAAATGACTTGATTTATCATTGCATAGTAAGAAATAAACAAGGGTTTTACCTATTCGAGGAAAAGATGGATTTTATTGATGTTGATAAAATCAAACTTAAAATCAACAAAACACATACTTTCATTTTTACAGACAGCAAGCAAGAATATAAATTTGACAGTTCAAAAAGCACATTATATAAACGCTTCGTCACAAGAGAATATTTTGCCAATGTCCCTGTCGATATATTAACAGACCCCATTGAAGCATTGCGACAAATAAAATTGGGAAATGACGAGCCTGTGAGTTTTTACGAAACAAAAATAGTTCCGCTTTACGAAAAGGATAAAGAAGGGAGAAAAATCATTTACGAGCGCAGCGGACTTAATCAATGGAATGCAAATGGCAGAAAAAGAGACTGTGACGAAGTGTATATTCCATTTAATAAAGATATGCGAGACTTGTATGAAAACTTTTTTCCAGCACGGGATACTTCTTTTGAAGTCGAGTTGCCAAATGGCGAAATCATTTCTATGAAGACCTGTTCTGGTAATGATTATATCGGCAAGTCCTTAATGTCAAATCCAAACAAAGCACTTGGCAAATGGTTATTGCGTGACGTGTTAAAAATACCACAAGGACAAGTTATCACGTATGAAACATTGCTTGCAATTGGCATTGACGCAATTTCTTTTCAAAAACAACCAAACGGCAAATACAAACTTGATTTTAGAAAAATTGGCGAATTCGAAGCCTTTATAAAGTGCGACGACGGTTGATTTCTTTAAAACTTTAAAAAACGGCCACCACCAGCACCCTAAAAACTTTTAAATTAGGACGCTGTTCTTGTTTATAAAAACCGCAACCAAATGCCGTTATCATATTTTTAATTTCTGCGTTTTCCAAAACACGCGAAAGACGTGCCTTTTCAACGTTCAAAATCTTTCCACGAAGAGGCAATATCGCCTGGAATCGCCTGTCGCGTCCCTGTTTCGCCGTGCCTCCGGCAGATTCTCCCTCGACGATATAAAGTTCGCAAAGTTTCGGGTCTTTTTCACTGCAATCCGCCAACTTTCCTGGCAATGTAGTTGTTTCAAGATTGCTTTTTCTGCGAATCAAATCTTTCGCGTTCCGTGCCGCATCCCGCGCGTTTCGGGCAACGATAAATTTATTTACAAGTTCCTTCAACTCTTTTGGATGCTCTTCCAAAAATTCGCTGAAACCCGATTGCATCGCTTTCTCGACTTCCATACGCATTTCACTGTTACCCAACTTTGTTTTGGTCTGGCCTTCGAACTGCGGATTCATTAACTTTACAGAGATAATCGCGGTTATGCCTTCAAGCGTGTCTTCAATCGACAGTTTATCGTTGTCTTTCAACAAATTGATTTTTTTGCCGTAATCGTTGACGATTTTGTTTAGGGCGTTACGAAAACCTATAAGGTGCACACCGCCTTCTTCCGTGTTGATGTTGTTCGCATAAGTATGAATATTTTCGCCGTATCCGTCGTTATACGCGAACGCAATTTCGACTTCGTTGGTCTTGTTTTGCTTGTGCAAATAAATTGTTTCTGGGATTATGAGGGTCTTGTTCTTGTTAAGATTCTCGACGAACTCTATAATTCCGCCCTTGTAACAGAACTCGTCCTTTCGCTCGCGCCCAGGGCGAGAGTCACTTGCGACAATCTTCAAGCCCTTGTTCAAAAACGCAACTTCGCGCAATCGCCCGCGCATATGGTCATAGTTAAAATCAACGGTATCAAAAATGTCTTTGTCAGGATAAAAAGTGATTTTCGTTCCGCGCTTTGTCGTCGCCCCCACTTCTGCAAGCGCGCGCTGAGGGATACCCCTATTATAAGTTTGCTTGAACGCTTTTCCGTTTTGAAAGACTTCGACATCAAGCCACTCGCTTAGCGCGTTGACAACACTAAGTCCCACACCGTGCAAACCACCTGAGATTTTATATCCGTCGCCGCCGAACTTTCCACCTGCGTGCAATTTCGTAAGAACGACTTGCACAGATGAAACCTTTTCCGTCGGGTGAATCCCCGTTGGAATCCCGCGCCCGTTATCCATAACAGAAACGCTTCCGTCCTTTAATATATCAACGTAAATCGTGTCGCAATGCCCCGCAAGAGCCTCGTCAACAGAGTTGTCCACTATTTCAACAATCAAGTGGTGCAAGCCTCTGTCGTCCGTCGAACCGATATACATACCAGGTCGCTTGCGG
>BNTQ01000156.1 GCA_025996715.1 Bacteroidia bacterium
CGCCGACAGGACAATATAAGCATATTTTTCTTTGTCGTTCAAACTGTTGAGAATTTCCATTTTTTTTGTTTCGTCATACCACATACTCACCAACTCATTTTCTGTCAGAATTTTGCCTGTTTGAAGCGCCACCAATTTGGCATAACTCTCCAAAAATTTATACATCACCGTGCCGCAAAGGCTACCCATAAACGGCTCGTTCATCAAATCGAAACCGATGACCGATGTTTTATCGGCGTACCGCTTTGCCAAGGTTTTCCATACCTTAACATAGTGGTCTTGAATGCCTATGCCGTCCGGCGCCGGCGCATTGTCCCAGAAATTGTCGAAAGATTTTTGCAACGCGGGACTGATGGTGTAGGCATCGCTCCATACACTGCCGGTCGCGTGCGGCAATCCTTCGTCAATGGTTGCCCAAAGCGGTGCGCCATCTCCAAATTTGGTGCTGAATAAATCTTGGTGCATATCTAAAATCAACCAAAGATTATTATCGCGCGCCCACTTGACCCGCTTATCAATTTCGTTCAAATAACTTTCGTCAATTTTGCCCGGCTCCGGTTCCAGCGCATTCCAATAAATGCCATACCGGATACAGTTGAAACCCCAATCCCGAAATTGACGGAACAGCAGTTCGTCGTTATCGTTCAGGTAACGATTTTCAGGCACTTTAGTTACATGGTTTATTCCGTTAAGAATCACCGTTCGACCTTTTGGGTCTGTAAACCGTTCGCCGTTGACGGATATAAATTCCGCCTGTTTTGTGTTTGAACATCCGTACAACAAACACACCAATAATAAAACATAAGGATAGAACTTCATTTTGTTTTGGATTTTAATTTATACTATGGAGGCACAAAGGTAGTAAAAGAATTAAAATATCCCTCACATTTTTTGCAATTTCAAAATAGTAGTGATGCGTTAACTTTTAATTTTTTTGTAACGATTTGATTTTCAATATATTACAGACTTTTTGATTTGATTTGCACCGTGCAAGTTTTACCATCACTATCCGCTTGCAATTGCACTCTTGTGCCCAAAGGTAGTGCCTTGTTGGGTTTTTGATGCCCTGCTGCAAAGCCAAACACTACAGGGATGCCCAATGTTTGCGTGTGTTGGGCAATAATTTCGTAGGCGGTTTTGCCATAGGGGATGGTGTTGTCTTTCATTTGCGTCATGCCGCCCACGAGGATGCCTTTGAGTTGCCGCAAAACCCCGCTCAGCGCGAGGTTGAGCATCATTCGGTCGATGTGGTAAAGATATTCGTCCACGTCTTCGATAAAAAGAATGGTATCCTGCGCCGCCAGGGCGTAGGGCGTTGCCTGCAAACTGTAGAGCAGCGACAAATTGCCGCCGCGCAATATGCCTTGGGCTGTTCCGTTCACGTTGAGGGGCTGCGCATCCCAGCGGTAGCCTTGCCACTCGCCCCAAAGCATTTGCCTGAGGCTTGCAACACTCTCGCGGTGCTCGGTGGTGAAATGAATGGGCATAGTGCCGTGAATGCTGGGAATGTCCATTTGCGCCAATGCCAAATGAAATGCGGTGATGTCGCTATAACCCACTATCCACTTGGGATGGCGTTGCAGCGCTGCAAAATTGATGTGAGGTAACAATCGCGCACAACCATAGCCTCCGCGCACGCAAAAAATGGCACGCACATCGGGGTCGTCTATCAACTTTTGCAGGTCGGCGGCACGGGCTTGGTCGGTGCCTGCAAATTGGTGCTCTTGGTCAAAAATATGCTGCCCCAGCACTACCTGCAAGCCCCATCCCTCTAAGGTTGCGATGGCGGGCTGCACGTCCTCCGTACTCACTTTGCGGGCGGGTGCCACAATGCCCACCTTGTTGCCGGTATGCAAAAATGGAATGTTCATCGGTTTATTTTCGCGGCTTTTTGTTGCTCAAAAATGAATACATGGCGGGCACAATGTAGAGGGTCATCAGTGTCGAAAGCAGCATTCCGCCCACAACGGCAATGCCCATCATATTGCGGCTATTGGCGCCTTCGCCGCTGGCAAACACCAAGGGCAAAATGCCCAGCACGGTTGCCAAACTTGTCATCATAATGGGACGAAAACGAGATACTGAGGCTTCAAAAATGGCATCCATAAAGGCAAGGCCTGCGGCACGTTGCTGGTTGGCAAATTCGACAATGAGAATGCCGTTTTTGCTCACCAAACCCAGCAACATAATGATGCCGATTTGCGAAAAGATGTTCATCGTTTTGTCGGTCATCCACAAAAACAGCAAGGCACCGCACACCGCCAGCGGCACGGTGAACATGATGATGAGCGGGTCGCGAAAACTTTCAAATTGTGCCGACAAAATGAGATAGACCAGCAGAATTGCCAACAACAGCGCAAACATCAAACTGGACGAACTGTCGCGAAACTCTTTGGACTCGCCTGCCAGCGCGGTGCGAAAAGTATCGTCGAGCACTTCTTGTGCAATTTTGTCCATTTCGTTAAGCCCCTCGCCTATTGTTTTTCCGTTTGCCAAGCCGGCAGATATGGTAGCCGCCACAAAGCGATTGTAGCGATACAGATTGGGCGGCGTGCTTTGCTCACGCAGGGTTACAAGGTTGTCCAACTGCACCATTGTGCCGGTGTTGCTGCGCACATAAAACGACTTCAAATCCAGCGCCTTGTTGCTGTACTGCTGCTCCATTTGCCCTATCACTTGATATTGTTTGGCGTTGATAAAGAAGTAGCCAAAGCGTTGTCCGCTCAATCCCAACTGCAAGGTCTGTCCTATGTTTTGAGTGGAAATGCCCATCAAGTTTGCCTTATCGCGATTGATTTCCACTTGCATCTCCGGCTTGGTAAATTTCAAATTCACATCTGCCATTCTAAACACAGGATTGT
>BNTQ01000157.1 GCA_025996715.1 Bacteroidia bacterium
AACACTTGGACTTTTGGCAGCAATTCTTGGCTCATCCGCAACGATAGCAGTTATGCCTATTTTGGCTGGCAAAGTGCCCCTGTGTATGTGCAAAACCGCACTGCTACTACCTTGACCATCAACCTATTGCATCCTGCCGATAGTGTAATCATTTACAACCAAACCACCGGCAGCACCACAAAATATGGGACAAAGCCTGCCGGCAACAACACTGTTGCGCTCACTGCTGCAGCAATCACCGACATTCTCTACATTACTACCTACAAGGCAGGCAAAGCACCTTCGTACGCTGTGCGGGATGTGAATCCTATTTGCGGCGGCAGCGGCACCGTAGGCGACCCCTACCAAATTTGCAACCTTGAGGCTTTGAAATACCTGAGTGAACACAGTGCTTATTGGGGTGCTGGTGTTCACTTTATACAAACCGCCGACATTAATGCCTACGAAACCCGCACGTGGAACTACAACGTTGACCATTACGAGGGCTTTAGCCCCATAGGCAACAACGGCACAAAATTTTACGGCACTTACAACGGCAACAAGCACGCCATCAGCAATTTGTATATCAACCGCCCTAATCAAAATTACATTGGGCTGTTTGGCTACATTTATAATCCTGCTGTGATAAACAGCCTTGCTATGGTCAATGCAAACATTACAGGCTATAATACTGTTGGCGGCTTGGTAGGGCGTAATCACTACCGCACTATAACCAACAGTTATTCTTCAGGCACAGTATCAGGCAATACTTTAGTTGGCGGTTTGGTAGGGGATTATACTGCTAGCAGCACTTTCGGCACTCTATTCAACAATTATTCTACGGGCACAGTATCTAGTATTGGTTCCGCTGGCGGTTTGGTAGGGAGTGCTCATGGCGGCCCCATATCCAACAATTATTCTACGGGCACAGTAGTATCCGTTGACCACTCCGGCGGTTTGATAGGGTATTATTCTAGCGGCACTCTATCCAATAATTACTACGACCGTGAAACCAGCGGAAAACAATACGCTATAGGGACTACTCCTAGTATTATTACTGGTATTAATCCTGCCGGTGCTCAACCCAGAACCACTGCCGAGATGTGGCAGCAGGCTACCACCTATAACAATTGGACTTTTGGCAGCGATTCTTGGCTCATCCGCAACGATAGCAGTTATGCCTATTTTGGCTGGCAAAGTGCCCCTGTGTATGTGCAAAGCCGCACTGCTACTGCATTAACCATCAACCTATTGCATCCTGCCGATAGTGTAATCATTTACAACCAAACCACCGGCAGCACCACAAAATATGGGACAATACCTGCCGGCGGCAACACTGTTGCGCTCACTGCTGCACTCGCCGACACGCTCTACATTACTACCTACAAGGCGGGCAAAGCCCCGTCGTACCCTGTGCAAGCAGTAGTAAAAGCCAGTTTTTGCGGCGGCGCCGGCAGGTATTGTCCCATATTTTGTGGTGCTGCCGGTGGTTTGGTTGTAAATGATTACACTATCGGCAGGATGCAATAGGTTGATGGTTAATGCAGTAGCAGTGCGGCTTTGCACATACACAGGGGCACTTTGCCAGCCAAAATAGGCATAACTGCTATCGTTGCGGATGAGCCAAGAATCGCTGCCAAAAGTCCAATTGTTATAGGTGGTAGCCTGCTGCCACATCTCGGCAGTGGTTCTGGGTTGAGCACCGGCAGGATTAATACCAGTAATAATACTAGGAGTAGTCCCTATAGCGTATTGTTTTCCGCTGGTTTCACGGTCGTAGTAATTATTGGATAGAGTGCCGCTAGAATAATACCCTATCAAACCGCCGGAGTGGTCAACGGATACTACTGTGCCCGTAGAATAATTGTTGGATATGGGGCCGCCATGAGCACTCCCTACCAAACCGCCAGCGGAACCAATACTAGATACTGTGCCCGTAGAATAATTGTTGAATAGAGTGCCGAAAGTGCTGCTAGCAGTATAATCCCCTACCAAACCGCCAACTAAAGTATTGCCTGATACTGTGCCTGAAGAATAACTGTTGGTTATAGTGCTGTAGTAATTACGCCCTACCAAGCCGCCAACAGTATTATAGCCTGTAATGTTTGCATTGACCATAGCAAGGCTGTTTATCACAGCAGGATTATAAATGTAGCCAAACAGCCCAATGTAATTTTGATTAGGGCGGTTGATATACAAATTGCTGATGGCGTGCTTGTTGCCGTTGTAAGTGCCGTAAAATTTTGTGCCGTTGTTGCCTATGGGGCTAAAGCCCTCGTAATGGTCAACGTTGTAGTTCCACGTGCGGGTTTCGTAGGCATTAATGTCGGCGGTTTGTATAAAGTGAACACCAGCACCCCAATAAGCACTGTGTTCACTCAGGTATTTCAAAGCCTCAAGGTTGCAAATTTGGTAGGGGTCGCCTACGGTGCCGCTGCCGCCGCAAATAGGATTCACATCCCGCACAGCGTACGAAGGTGCTTTGCCTGCCTTGTAGGTAGTAATGTAGAGAATGTCGGTGATTGCTGCAGCAGTGAGCGCAACAGTGTTGTTGCCGGCAGGCTTTGTCCCATATTTTGTGGTGCTGCCGGTGGTTTGGTTGTAAATGATTACACTATCGGCAGGATGCAATAGGTTGATGGTCAAGGTAGTAGCAGTGCGGTTTTGCACATACACAGGGGCACTTTGCCAGCCAAAATAGGCATAACTGCTATCGTTGCGGATGAGCCAAGAATTGCTGCCAAAAGTCCAAGTGTT
>BNTQ01000158.1 GCA_025996715.1 Bacteroidia bacterium
GGGCGTATGCGATACGCCCCTACCAACGTGCCATTTACATTGTAAATCTCAATTGACGGGCGGGCAGACCCCGCCCCTACATCATTCCACTGGTCGCTGTTCACTGTTATCTGGTCGCTGGTGGGGTTGGGGTAGATTTGCAAGGCGGCGAGGTTTTGGGCGGCTACGGCGGTAACAGGGTTGCCCTCTGCATCTATTTCTATTATGGTGCCAAAATCCTTCCACACATTAGCCGCTTGGTAGGTAGCCAGCGAGCCGGCAGGTACATAAAGCGTGTCGCTGCTTACATCATAAATATAAATACTAGAATCATTGTCATAGTCATAGCCGTAGTAACTGAACACACTACTATCTATGCTTTGTGGCATAGGGTTTAAGTTGGTAACAGAGGTAAGACCGCTACAACCGAAAAAGGCAGACTGTTCAATGCTTGTAACGCTGTTAGGAATGGTAACAGAGGTAAGACCGTGGCTATAGCGAAAAGCCCCCTTTCCAATGCTTGTAACGCTGTTACCAATAGTAACAGAGGTAAGACGGCAATAGGCAAAAGCCTCATTTCCAATGCTTGTAACACTGTTACCATTGGTAACAGAGGTAAGACTGCTGCAAATGTAAAAAGCATAATTTCCAATGCTTAGAACGCTGTTAGGAATGGTAACAGAGGTAAGACTGCTGCAATAAGAAAAAGCAAACTGTTCAATGCTTGTAACGCTGTTAGGAATGGTAACCGAGGTAAGACCGCTGCAACCATCAAAAGCAGAACTTCCAATGCTTGTAACGCTGTTAGGAATGGTAATAGAGGTAAGACCGCTGCAACCGGAAAAAGCAAAACTTCCAATGCTTGTAACGCTATTAGGAATGATAAGAGAGGTAAGACCGCTGCAACCAGAAAAAGCCATATCCCCAATGCTTGTAACGCTGTTAGGAATGGTAACAGAGCCTTGTTTTCCAGCAGGACATAAAATTACGGTATCTTGTGCTTTGTTGTAAACAACACCGTCTATTGAACTATACCGCGTATTAGCAACATCTACATTAATGGCGGTAAGACCGCTGCAACCACCAAAAGCAGAACTTCCAATGCTTGTAACGCTGTTAGGAATGGTAACAGAGGTAAGACCGCTGCAACCGGAAAAAGCATCATATCCAATGCTTGTAACACTGTTACCAATGGTAACAGAGGTAAGACCGCTGCAACCGGAAAAAGCATCATATCCAATGCTTGTAACGCTATTAGGAATGGTAACGGAAGTAAGACCGCCGCAACCGGAAAAAGCATCATATCCAATGCTTGTAACGCTGTTACCAATGCTAACAGAGGTAAGACCACTGCAACCGTAAAAAGCATAATTTCCAATGCTTGTAACCCCCTCGCTAATGACCACCGTTTTAATAGCAGTGCGGGAGGAATACCAAGGGACATTGCCATAACTATAATCTGCCATTGCCCCTGTGCCGCTAATGGTAAGGGTGCTGTCGGCGGTGTTTAGGGTAGCGGTTACGGAATTAGTTGGAGTGCAACTCCACCACTCTTCACTACAATATCCGCAATCCCACGTTTGTGCACTTGCACACACGCTTAGCAGCAGTGCTACTACTGAAATAAAAAGTTTTTTCATAATGAATAAAATTAAAGGGTAAAAAATTAAACTATTTGCAATCGGGATTACTATCCAATCTTTTCATCTTCCATTTGTGTATCTCGTCTCGTAATTGTAATAAATTATGGTAATAAGTATCATTATCAAAAATATGTTTTTGTACAATTTGATGCGCATCTGTTTTTCCTTCAAAAAGATTTTCTACTCTGTACCCAATATGGTCATAAAAAGTTGCCATATCTATCAGTTCCTTTTTTATCATTTGTGTACCTATCCCAATGGTACCAAGATAATTATATACATCTACCATCGAAATATCTTTATCATCCACAAGCCCATCAAATTCTTTTTCTTTCACTCTAATATTAGTGTCTGCCAATGTCTTTCGCTCATTTGGTGGAAACAGTGCAAAATGTACACGGCGGTTGCGGTCAGAAGATAGTAGTTCTCGTAATTTTGTAAGCGTATTAATACAAGCCATATCCGATTGTTTTTTGAGCTGGCTGCCAGCCACGTACAGCGTGAGCAGGCTAAAGCAGGCAATGAGAAGAAATTTCAAAAAATGCCAGTTACCAAACAAAACACAAAATGTTTGTCCTTTGTGGTAACAAAACATATTATGCAATTGCACAATCAATACTATTATAGTAACGATTGACGCTATTGCAAACGCCCACCTTAGAAAACAAAGTGTGTTTTCTATTTTAAAAATTTGGGTAATGATTTTTTTCATTGTATGTAAGTGTTTAATAGTGAATAATAAAGTATTTTTTAGATTTACGTTACGGTATCCACATAAAAAAAGCATGGTACTATCCTTACCATGCTCCAGGTATCGCCAAACACCCCATACGTTAATAAGGAAAGCCCATGCTTTAAGCATGAGCATTCACTTATTACAAACGTATCTAAATTGGCGATTTAGGGAGCATGTTGTAATAAAGCAAACGCTTTATTTATATGTTTTGTTTTTCTGTATTTTACATCACTAGCGTTGCGTTGTTTTACCATCAAGTTCTTTGAAATTATTGTTATTATTGAGTTGTAGAAGCTTTTAGGGCTGCAACGATTTGAAAATTTTATTTTTATTTATCATTGTAATTTATTATCA
>BNTQ01000159.1 GCA_025996715.1 Bacteroidia bacterium
ATATTTTTTGACATCAACAAACGGCTGGCAGAGTTGGTGAACCGCTACCGCAGCGACTACCGCGCTACCCTTGAGGAGGTGCACCACACCACCAAAAAAGATGCGCCCAGCGGCACCGCCATTAGCCTTGCCAACGATATTATTGCTCGCGTGGACAGCCTCGCACGCTGGGAAAATGCACTCGACACGCAAGCGGATGTGCTGCCCATAGTGTCGGTGCGCCGCGACCCTGCACCCGGCACGCACACTGTAAAATACACAAGCCCCATTGACGAAATTACCATTTGCCACGAAGCCAAAAGCCGCGATGGGCTTGCATTGGGCGCAGTGCTCGCCGCAGAATTTATGCAAGGCAAACGTGGAGTATATGGGATGGAAAATTTATTGAAGAATGATTAAGTAGTGAAAATAATTTTACTACCGTAACTTATGGTTTACAGAAATTTATATTAGTATAAATCTAAATTTATTTTCATTTAAATTTGGTAGTTCAATAATTTGAATTACCTTCACCGCATACAAAATTTAGTTTTGATGGCTCCAGAGGGGACTCAACGGTAAGTTGGGTCTTCTTTTTTTGTATATTTTCGTTCTTTTTAAAATGTAAAACTTATGGACATCGCAAAACGCTCCGATTGCAACCCTCTGTTGCGCCCTGCCGACTTGCCTGCGGGCATCGACGGAATGGAAATTACCTGCCTGCTCAACCCCGGCGTGTTCCGTATGGACGGCAAAGTGTGGTTGGTGTTGCGGGTAGCCGAACGCCCCAAGCAGGTGGAGGGTAAAATCAGTTTCCCTATTTATGAAAACGATACCATCAAAATTCTTACTTTTGACAAAGACGACCCGCAACTTGACCTCGCCGACCCGCGCGTGATTGCCTACAAAGGACAAAACTACCTTACCACGCTGTCCTACCTACGCTTGGTGTGCAGCGAGGATGGCATTCACTTTCACGAAGACCCGCAGTATCCTCCCATTTTTGGCAAAGGTGCGTTAGAGAGTTTTGGCATAGAGGATTGCCGCGTGGCTACTATGGATGACGGCTTTTATCTAACTTTCACCGAAGTGTCGCCGGTGGCGGTGGGCGTGGGACTTATTAGCACCAATGATTTCAAAACATACAAGCGCAGAGGGATGATTTTTCCGCCGCACAACAAAGATTGTGCCATTTTTGAGGAAAAAATCAATGGACTATATTATGCCTTTCACCGCCCCAGCAGCCCCGAATTGGGGGGCAACTATATTTGGCTGGCGCAGTCGCCCGATGGTGTGCATTGGGGCAATCACCGGTGCGTGGCTGTTACCCGCGCCGGTAGTTGGGACAGTGCGCGTGTGGGCGCCGGTGCTGCTCCCATCAAAACCAAAGAGGGATGGTTAGAAATTTACCACGGCGCCAACGCCGAGCATCGTTACTGCTTGGGGGCGCTGCTGCTCGATTTGCACAATCCTGCCAAAGTGCTGGCACGCAGCACCCAACCCATTATGGAGCCTATTGCGGACTACGAAAAAACCGGTTTTTTTGGCAACGTGATATTCACCAACGGACACTACGTGGACGGCGATACCGTGCATCTGTACTACGGTGCCAGCGATGAGGTGATTTGCAAAGCAACGCTTTCTATTGACGAAATCTTAAAAACAATGAACACCCCCTAACCCCCAAAGGGGGAAAAAAGAATTTTGAAACTTGAAACCTGAAACTTGAAACTCTTAAATATGTCAAAACTCATCGGCGAATTTGCCTTCTTTTGGTCGCAGCCCAAAAATATGCGCACGCTATTGGTTACCAATATGCTGTATGCGCTCATTTTGCCCATCATCGAGATATTTGTGGGAGCGTACATTATGCGTAATACCGGCAATTCTTCCTACGTGGTAATTTATCAACTGTGTATGTACATTGGCATTGTGCTTACTTCGGTGCTCAACGGCGTGCTGCTCAATTATTTTAAGGTGAACAAACTGTACAGTTTTGGCATTATCCTGTCGGCTCTTGCGCTGATGGCGATGATGTTTGTCAAAAACTTGGGCATTGTAGGTTTGGGCGTCTCGGGCTTGACGCTGGGTGCCGCCACCGGCTTTTTTTGGACAAACCGTTATCTGCTCACGCTCAACTCTACCAACGATGGCAACCGCAACTATTTTTTTGGAGTGGAGTCGTTCTTTTTTTCGCTGTGGGGTATTGTGGTGCCGCTCACGGTGGGTGCTTTTCTTGTGAGCATTGGCGGGAGCACAGTGTTGGGGCGCGTGTTGGATACCAATAGCGGCTATCAGGTGGTTACGGTGGCGGCTTTGCTTGTGGCTATTGCCGCTTGCGTTGCCTTGTCGCGGGGGAAGTTTGAAAACCCTGTGCAAAAAAAGTTCTTTTACTTGAGGTTTCACAAGTTGTGGAACAAACTGTTGGCACTCGCGGGATTGAAAGGGATGGTGCAGGGATTTTTGGTAACGGCGCCTGCTATTTTGGTGATGAAATTGGTGGGCAACGAAGGCTCGTTGGGGCTTATACAGGGCGTTGCGGGCTGTATCACAGCCGTGCTGGTGTATGTGTTGGGGCGTGTGGCAAAACCGCAGCACAGAATGAAAATTTTTGCCTTCGGATTGGTGGTGTTTTTTGTGGGCACGTTGTTCAACGGCACAATGTTTTCGGCTGTGGGCGTCATCATTTTTGTGCTGTGCAAAGTGCTGTTTCAGCCC
>BNTQ01000160.1 GCA_025996715.1 Bacteroidia bacterium
CAAAAATTCAGACGTTGGCGTAGCCAATTCTTGTTTGTTGATAATAGTCCGTTGCAGTCGTGTTTGATGTTTGTTAATCTTGTCAAATTTGCGACGAGCATACTCTTGCCCGTTAAAAGATTTGATGTGTCGTTTGCCTACAACGAAGAATTGGTGTTGAAAAACGTCAATCTTACTATTCCCAAAGGAAAAACTATAGCCTTGGTGGGGCAATCGGGTGCCGGCAAAACTACCATTGCCGACCTCTTTCCGCGTTTTTATGATGTTACGCAAGGCGCAATTTTGTTGGATGGCAACGATATTCGCCACTACCAACCCAAGCAACTGATGACCTTGATGGGCATTGTTACGCAAGAAGCCATTTTGTTCAACGACACCATCAAAAACAATATCGCTTTTGGCTTAGACAATGTACCCGACGAGGCGGTAATAGACGCCGCCAAAGTAGCCAATGCCCACGAATTTATTATGGAAACCGAAGGCGGCTACAATACCAACATTGGCGACCGCGGCGTTCGCCTCTCCGGCGGACAGCGGCAGCGCATTTCTATTGCCCGCGCCGTGCTCAAAAATCCGCCCATTTTGATTTTGGACGAAGCCACTTCGGCACTCGATACCGAGAGCGAAAAATTGGTGCAAGAGGCACTTACCAAATTGATGTGCAACCGCACCAGCATTGTCATTGCCCATCGCTTGTCCACCATCCAAGAAGCCGATTGTATTGTGGTGCTGCAAGATGGCGAAATTGCAGAGCAAGGCACCCACAGAGAATTGTTGGACAAAGGCGGGGTGTACAAAAAACTCTGCGATTTGCAAGCGTTTAAGGAGTAGGAAATGTTAGCGGCAGCAAGGCTTCGATGTACAACGAATCCATTTCGCTGCTCAGCAAAGTGCTGTCGCTGATAGCCAATGATAACCGATTGATCCAAGGATTAAAAATGTTGCTGTGCTCGTTGACTAACATTTCTTGGCTGGGCTGCAAGTCGTCAAAATCAAGCAGGGTAGTGTTTTTGTAGTAGTATTGCAATATCTTTTTGAACGAGATTCCACGCTCTGCCATTTGCATAGCCCCCTCCTGGCACACGCCCACGCCGTGTCCGTAACCTCTGCCTGTGAGCACCACATTGTTGCCCTCCACTCGTACCGAAAAAAACGCCGACCGCAAACCAAATTGTTGTCTAATTTTGGTCAATTGAATTTTATTTTTGCCGATAGTGTAATATCTTTTTCGACTGCTTTGGTCAAAATTAAAATCACTGTTGCTGCGAGCGTATAGTCCATTGCTGTTCATATAACTGCGCCACGCTGCCAGCGGGATGCGCTTGGTCCAATTAGAGCCGTGCTGATGAAAACAGTAATTATCTTTGGTGGAGCGCAGGTAGGGAAGTTTGTTTTTCCACACATCTTCGGAGTTGCAGGTTTGCCCTCCGCAGTTTGCCGAATAGGTGGGTGCAATGGGCATTTTATCTTTGTCGGCAACCAGCACGCCGTCGGTGGCAGCCACTGCCCTTTGCGCCCTGGTGCAACGAGTTTGCAAGCCTTTGTAGGCTTGACAATGCACGCCATCGCATAGGTTAAATCCATCGCCGGCGTGGCGGTCAAAGTGGGCATAGAGATAGGTGCGGCTCATAATGGACTGCACCTTAAAGTAGTCGGGTGGGGCAGTGCAGCCTGCTTCGGCTTCGCACACGCCGGAGAGGTAAAAGTCCTCATCCACTTTGTTGATGATAAATATATTGCCTTTTTTTGCTCTAAAAACAACATTCTGTGCATAAGCGCGCGCCTCGGCTGCGGGGCGAGTGGGGCGCACCGAAAAGGCACCGGTGAGGTTGCTCGCAAAGGCTTGTATTTCCTTGTAATTGCCCACGCCGCCGCTCACGTGCAACGCGGCGCCATTGGACACAATTTGCAGCGACTCCCCCTTGCTCACAATAGCCACAATGAGAGTATCCTGCGCCACAATGGTGTAGTCGGTTTTGACGGCAGTAAAAGTGAGTGCTTTTACCGGCAAGTCAAAAAATAAACCCACACACACCTTCTGCGCCCACAACGATGATGCCCCCAACAACAAGAGCAGTATGAGAAATAAGCAACGTTTCATTTATCATTTTTTTTTGCAAAGATAACCAAAGTTTTGGCACAAATTATATTTTGCAGCAACCTTGCTTATACAATTTTTTCCGCAGCCCTATCGAGCAAGTTTAGCGAAACGGGGATTTTTTCTAATATAAAAAACCAAACAACCACAGCGGAATTTCGTTTTTGTAGCCGGTTTCAATATCGTCAAGCGCAAGATAGGCGTTTTGCAATCCGCGAATTTGTTCTTGCGATTTGTTTTTGCCGCCCACTTCAAAAGAGTATTTTTTATCAATCAAAAAATCTGTTTTTGCCGCATAACTAACTTGCTGAGTTGCTTGCAGTTGATTGTAAAAAAACGTTTCGCGCACATTGCCAATATCAACGCTTTCGTCTGCCAAAGCATAAATATAATTTGTGCCAAAACTTTGGTTATCTTTGCAAAAAAAAAATGATAAATGAAACGTTGCTTATTTCTCATCAATGCCGCCACCGTGATACCCGACAAGAGCCTGCCCATTGTGATGCAGCGTGCTGCGGGCGATGATTTTGTGAGCACCGATGCGATTCTCAAAAAAGAACAAAAAAAGGCTAAAAAGAAAA
>BNTQ01000161.1 GCA_025996715.1 Bacteroidia bacterium
GTTACATCGTCGCCGGTTGCCTTGTAACTCATGGCGGCTACGCCGCTTACAGTGGCGGCGGTGCCGCCGTCGTAAGTTTTAGTGCTCGCCGAAACTCCTGTTATGCTCACCGTTTTGATAGTGATGTTTGCCGTAACTGACGCCGGCTGTGCGCTCAGCGTATAGTTGGCAGCATCAGTGCCCGTTAAACTAAAGCCGCTAAAAGTTACTGTTTTGCCGGTGGCAACAGTCTTATTGGCAAAGGCGGCGGTGCCCGTGACAACCGTTACATCGTCGCCACTTGCCTTGTAACTCATGGCGGCTACGCCGGTTACAGTGGCGGTGGTGCCGCCGTCATAAATTTTATCTTTCGCCGAGATGCCCGTTATGCTCACCGTTTTGATAGTGATGTTTGCCGTAACTGCCGCCGGCTGGGCGCTCAGCGTATAGTTAGCAGCATCTGCGCCCGTTAAACTATAGTCGGTAAAAGTTACTGTTTTGCCTGTGCCCACATTCTTATTGGCAAAGGCGGCGCTGCCCGCGGCAATCGTTACATCGTCGCCACTTGCCTTGTAACTCATGGCGGCTACGCCGCTCGCAGCGGCGGTGGTGGTGCCGTCGTAGGTTTTAGTGCTCGCCGAGATGCCCGTTATGCTCACCGTTTTGATAGTGATGTTTGCCGTAACTGCCGCCGGCTGGCTCAGCGCATAGTTAGTAGCATCGGCGCCTGTTAAACTATAGCCGCTAAAAGTTACTGTTTTGCCGTTGGCAACAGTCTTATTGGCAAAGGCGGCGCTGCCCGTGACAATCGTTACATCGTCACCATTTTTCTTGTAACTCATAGCGGCGATGCCCGTTATAGTGGCGGTGGCGGTTCCGTCATAGGTTTTACTGCTCGCCGAGAGACCCGTTATTGTTATAGGCCTGGGGAGGATGGTGAACTTTGCGCCCATGGCACACGATATATCGTGACCGGGATATACAGCAAAAAAGGGATCGGGTCCGAGGATATTGTACTCCCCAACCTGTTCGCCTGCTACGCGCCTAAAAGTGCCCCTAAGGTCTGTTATAGTTATAGTATGACCATCTTCGTCATGTATGGTGCAAGATATCGTAGGGTCGGCATCACCGTAATATTTGGAGGTATTCTGTGGAGTTACGGTAATGGTGGGTATTACCTTCGTCGGCACAGGATACGAAGGTTGTTTGCCTGGCTCGTAGGTTACAAGATAAACGGTCGCATTTAAGTAACCACCCAGATTAAGCGGAGCAATACCTGTAGAGCCGCTACCGCTTGCAGACAATTTTGCAAGGCGGTTACTTAAGTTGTTGCTCTTGCCAGAGTACATCACCACGCTATCCACCGGGTTCAATAGGTGAAAATTTATGTAGGTACGAGCGCAACCCCACACATACACAGGAGCACTTTGCCAACTAAAATAAGGATAACTATAGTTATTATGGATAAGCACATCGCCGCCAAAAGTCCAATTTTGATAGGTAGCCTGCTTCCACATTTCGTCAGTGGTTTTGGGCGTGGCTCCACGCGAGTCGGAGCGTTCACTGGTGTTGCTGTCGTAGTAATTGTAATTGGCTACCCCTGCTGATCCTTTAGTGAACTTACCAATGAAGCCTCCAATATCGCTGGAGCAGCCAGCGCATGTATTTTTGCCCGTAGAATAGTTGTACTGTGTATATCCATACTCACAATTACCTATCAAGCCGCCGGCCTTACCCATGCCGCCGCCGCTTATATCGGCCATAGAATAATTGTATCCTATATCTCTTGGATAATGCGTAGATCCGCTTATCAAGGAGAAACTACCCCCTATTAAACCGCCGAGGGTGCCGCCTGCGACTACTGTGCCCGCAGTATAACAGAGCGTTATAATGTGCTTGTAAGCCGACCCTTTAATATACCCTATCAAACCGCCAACGTATGCTGAGCCGGATACGGTGCCCACAAAAGAACACTTACTGATCTTAGCAGCATCACCGGACAACTCACCAATCAAACCGCCAACTGCCTCCTCGACGTTGCTGTTTACGTAGCCCGTAACATGACAGTTGGTGTTATCGGCACCTTCATTTTTCCCTACTAAACCACCAACTCTTGCATTGCCTGTAATGCTCACATTTATCAGACGAATGTTGAGCACATTTGCGCTGCCATACATAGCGCCAAATAATCCAACAAAATTTCTGCTCGGGCGGGAGATATACAAATTGCTAATAGTGTAATTCTGGCCATTGTAAACGCCGCCGAATTTTGTGCCGTCGGTGGCTATGGGAGTAAAACCATTGCCGCCGTCCCAGTTGCGGGTGGCGCTGGCATCAATGTTAGCAGTTTGAATAAAGCGCTTGCTCCAGTCCCCGCTGTTGTCGCTAAGTTGTTTTAAATCGGCAAGGGTAGCAATTTTGTAGGGGTCGGAGGCTGTGCCCTGACCGCCGGAATACGCCGCCGCAGGCACAGCGGCAAATGCAAGCACCACCGCAGTAGTGCAAGCAATAAAAAGTTGTTTAGTTTTCATAGTCATAATTTGTTTAGGTTCACTAGCGTTGCGTTATAAATCAAAGAGATTCAATTGGTTATATTGAGGTTCTTTGAAATATTGTAATTGAGGTTGTAGAAATAGTTGATTTATCGGCGTTTTGTCCAATAAATTGAGACTGAAAAT
>BNTQ01000162.1 GCA_025996715.1 Bacteroidia bacterium
CTCGCCGTTGGTGTTGGGCACAAACACATCTTTCCAAAATTCTTCGCGCAGTTGTTTGATTTCCACAATGGCTTTTTGCAGCCCTGCCTCGTTGCGCGCCATACCCACGTAGTCCCACATCACTCTGCCCAACTTTTTGTGAAAATAATCCACAGGCTGATTGCCGCCGATGGCAAAAATCTTTTTTATTTTATTGTTGATAGCCGTTACCGCCTCGTCAAAAGCGGGGTGGTGGGTGTCGGTTTTGGGAGTTTGAATGTCGGCAGACAAATAGTTGCCAATGGTGTAGGGCAAAATAAAATAGCCGTCCGCCAAGCCCTGCATCAATGCCGATGCGCCAAGTCGGTTGCCGCCGTGGTCGCTAAAATTGGCTTCGCCAATAGCATACAAACCGGGCACGGTGGTCATCAAATTGTAGTCCACCCACAAGCCGCCCATCGTGTAGTGAATGGCAGGATAAATCATCATCGGCTCTTGGTAGGGATTGCTGGCAGTGATTTTTTCGTACATTTGGAATAAATTGCCGTAGCGTTCGGCAATTATTTTTTTGCCCAAACGATGGATAGCAGTAGAAAAATCAAGGAATACCGCCAAGCCTGTTTCGTTGACGCCAAAGCCTGCATCGCAACGTTCTTTGGCGGCACGCGAAGCCACATCGCGCGGCACAAGGTTGCCAAAGGCGGGGTAGCGGCGTTCCAAATAGTAGTCGCGGTCTTCTTCGGCAATTTGCGAGGCTTTGATTTCTTTTTTGCGCAATTTTTCAACGTCTTCTTTATTTTTGGGAACCCAAATTCTACCATCGTTGCGCAACGATTCGCTCATCAAAGTGAGTTTACTTTGTTGGTCGCCGTGCACCGGAATACAAGTAGGATGAATTTGCGCAAAGCAAGGATTGCCAAAGAACGCGCCCTTTTTGTAAGCCTGCCACGTTACCGAGCCGTTGCTGTTCATCGCGTTGGTGGAAAGAAAAAATACGTTGCCGTAGCCGCCGCTGGCAATCACCACCGCGTGTGCGCCGTGCCGTTCAATTTCGCCGGTAATCAGGTTGCGGGCAATGATGCCCTTTGCTTTGCCGTCGATGAGCACAATGTCCAACACCTCGCGGCGAGGGTAAGATTTTACGCCGCCCTTGGCAATTTGCCTGTTGAGCGAAGCATACGCACCCAACAAAAGTTGCTGACCGGTTTGTCCGCGTGCATAAAATGTGCGGCTCACTTGTGCACCGCCAAACGAGCGGTTGTCCAACAGCCCGCCGTAGTCGCGGGCAAAGGGCACGCCTTGCGCCACGCATTGGTCAATGATGTTGTTGCTCACTTCGGCGAGGCGATAAACGTTTGCCTCGCGGGCGCGGTAGTCGCCGCCCTTGATGGTGTCGTAGAACAAACGATAGACCGAGTCGTTGTCGTTTTGGTAATTTTTGGCAGCGTTGATGCCTCCTTGCGCGGCAATAGAGTGCGCGCGGCGCGGCGAGTCGCTAATGCAAAATGCTTTCACATTGTAGCCCAATTCGGCTAAACTTGCAGCCGCCGAAGCACCGCCCAAGCCGGTACCGATAACGATAACCTCCATTTTGCGCTTGTTGGCAGGGCTCACCACTTTGATGTGCGCTTTGTGATTACTCCACTTTTCGGCTAATGCGCCTTCGGGGGTATTGGCAATTAATTTTTCTGACATAATATATTGATTTTCAAAGAATTATAGCAAATTTACAACACTTCCTCTGCATATCGTTTCATTACCAATGGATATTTTTCGGGATATTCCAAACTTTTTATTTCTAAATCCACATCCAAATTATCCCATTTGATAGCCATTTTTCCAAGCATCGACACGTTTAACACGTCTGTTACTTTTGCACTTTTTAGCCACGGAAGGCGATTGAATGAAACAAAATAATCCTTCCCTATTACCGACAAAAGCACTCCTTCGGGCATAATGGAAAGCACTTTAACCAATGTGTTTTTTGTATTTTTGTTTAAACTCGGTTTCATTTTGGATAATAATTTGTAGTATTTTTTGTAACTCCTTACTGCTAAACCCGTAATTATATTCAAGTTCAATGATTGGCTCAAGCCAATACTTTGCTTCTTTTTCGGCTTTAAAAATGTGAATATGTATTCTGTTTTCTTCGTTTGAAAAAATTCTAAACTCAAATCCGCTTGTTTCTTTGAATAATGGACTCATTTGATTTCTGATTTTAATTTTTGTGCACCAAATGTATTTCGTTCCCAAAAAACTCCATCCGTATAGCCTTGTATAGTCTTGTCTGTGTCGGCTGCTGCTATTCGCTTTTCGGCCCAAATGGCATACTCTTGGTTGATTTCGATGCCCAAATAATTTCTGCCTAATTTTTTTGCCGCCACCGATGTTGTGCCTGAGCCTAAAAATGGGTCAAAAACCAATCCGCCCACAGGGCAAGAAGCCAATATCAATTTTGCCGCCAACTTTTCGGGCTTCTGCGTGGGATGGTCAGTGTTTTCGGGCATCGACCAATAGGGAATGCTAATATCATCCCAAAAATTGGACGGATAGGTCATCCTAAAATTGCCGTCGGCACTTGCTTCCCAATTCTTAGGCTGTCCATTTTGGCGATAGGGTGCAAGCACCTTGCGCTTCATTTTCACAGCCTCCACATCAAAGT
>BNTQ01000163.1 GCA_025996715.1 Bacteroidia bacterium
GGGGGTGATGCTGAACCTGATGCCTGCGGTGTCAAACCTAAACACGTGGTTGAGAGGCGCTATCCATTGGCTGGGGTCAAATGTGAGGCGGTAATCTCCAACTGTGTCGCCTGCTATGCGTCCAAAACTGCCTACGGTTGCGCTTGTCATAGCGTGACCGCCATTGTCGGTTAAGGTGAAAGATATGGCAGGGTCGGCAGTAGTGCCATAGACTTTGGAGGTAGGCTGCGGACGCACCGTAATGGTGTCCACTATTGCCACCGCCCGCACAAGATACGAGGGCACTTTGCCCGCCTCGTAGGTTACAATGTAAAGGGTATCATAAGGCAAAACGTTGAGGGTAATGTTGCCTCTGCCTGCAATGGGAGGCAACAATTCTACCATGCGTACCTTGTTGCTGTTGTACACCACCACGCTATCAGCCGTATGCAATACGTCAACATCCAATAGAGTAGGATAGCAACCGTCCACATACACAGGCGCACTTTGCCAGCCAAAATAGGGGTAACTCATACTATCGCGGATGCTCCAAATGATAGTATCCCAATTGGCATTCACAAAAGTATCACGCACCCACATCTCGTGAGTGGCTCGGGGTTGAGCACCGGTAGGATTGGTACCATTGGTAGCGGTATTATTCCCTATAGCGTACCGGCGTCCGCTGGTTTCGCTATCGTAGTAATTGTTGGAGATAATGCCGCCGTTGTTGTAGCCTACCAAACCGCCTAAGTAGGCATTGCTGCCTGCCACTGTTCCCGTAGCATAATTGTGGGAGATAGTGCCGCCGTTGTTGCTCCCTATCAAACCGCCAACCTTATCTCCGCTACCGAATACCTGTGCCCACGAATAAGTGTTGCTGATAGTGCTGCCGTAGTTATTATACCCTACCAAGCCGCCAACTTCGTCATTGCCGGCTACTGTGCCTGTAGAATAACTATTGGTGATAGTGCCGATATTATGCCCTGCCAAACCGCCAACTTCATTTCCGCCTTTAATGTCCACATTCAGCAGTCCAAGGCTATCCACCTGTGCCGTTAAATTGAGATAGCCAAACAGCCCAATACCGGTTGTAGGGCGGTTGATATACAAATTGCTAATAGCGTGCCCCTTGCCCTTGTAGGTGCCGGTGAATTTTGTGCTATTGTTGCCTATGGGAGTAAAGCCCTTGCCGCCGTCCCAGTTGCGGGTAGCGTAGGCATCCATATCGACGGTTTGAACAAAGTGCTTGTCCCAATACATATCGTGCTCGCTCAGCCAGCGCAAATCCTCAAGGTCGCAAATGTGATAGGGGTCGGCAGGCGTGCCCGTGCCGCTGCAAAAGGCAGAGGTGATGGTGAGCGTACCCGGAATGTAGTTAAAAGCATAGTTACCGGATACTCCGCCCGATGCCTTGATAGTGTCAGGATACGTTCCTTCGGGGCTGTTCACATCCATTGTGGTGGCGGCTATGGGTTTAGTGCCCCCAAAGTTGTTTTCATTTTCGCCGGTTACAAATCCATTGTAACTGACCGTGAACGCCGGATGGGGTCTCCCCTGTTGCTTGCTCTTGTCGCCCGCGGTTACGGTGAGCGTTTTGGCGTAGATGATGGCAGTAGTAAGGTTTGCAGGCTGGCCGCTCAGCGTATAGTTGGCAACATCAGTGCCGCCCAAACTAAAGCCGCTAAAAGTTACTACCTTGCCTGTGCCCGCAGTCTTATTGGTAAAGACGGCGATGCCTGTGGACACCGTTAGTACGTCAGTAGTAACCTTGGTGCTGATGGTGGCTACGCCGGTTATTGTGGCGGTGGTGGTGCCGTCGTAAACTTTATTGCCCACAGAGAGGCCTGTGATGCTTACCGTTCTGACAGTGATGGCTGCCGTAAGGGCCGTCGGCTGGGCACTCAGCGTATAGTTGGCAACATCTGTGCCGCCCAAACTATAGCCGCTAAAAGTTACTGTTTTGCCGATAGCCACCGTTTTATTGGCAAAGGCTGCACTGCCTAAGACAACCGTTACTACATCAGTAGCAACCTTGGTGCTGATAGTGGCTACGCCGGTTATTGTGGCGGTGGTGGTGCCGTCGTAAATTTTATTGCCCACAGAGAGGCCTGTGATGCTCACCGTTCTGACGGTGATGTTTGCCGTAACTGCCGCCGGTTGTGCGCTCAGCGTATAGTTGGCAACATCTGTGCCGCCCAAACTATAGCCGCTAAAAGTTACTGTTTTGCCGATAGCCACCGTCTTATCGGCAAAGGCAGCACTGCCTAAGGCAACCGTTACTACATCAGTAGCAACCTTGGTGCTTACGGTGGCTGTGCCGGTTACAACGGCGGTGGTGGTGCCGTCGTAAACTTTATTGCCCACAGAGAGGCCTGTTATGCTGACCGTTCTGACGGTGATGGCTGCCGTAAGGGCTGCCGGTTGTGCGCTCAGCGTATAGTTGGCAACATCGGTGCCGCCCAAACTATAGCCGCTAAAAGTTACTGTTTTGCCGATAGCCACCGTCTTATCGGCAA
>BNTQ01000164.1 GCA_025996715.1 Bacteroidia bacterium
TGGTTGGAATACTCGGCTTTAACTCCTGCAAGGACGACAACGAGGGCGATACGGGTGCGCCCGCTGTTATCAACAAGGTTTACCTCGAAGATGCGCAATCATCTGTGCCCGACAGAGATTTGACACCCTACGGCAATTTTGTCCGTTTGGGACAAACCATCCGCCTCGAAGGCAGTGGTTTTGTGGGGGTTTCAAAAGTATTGGTCAATGGATTTAACATCATCTTCAATCCGGTGTATGTTTCCAATCAATCCATGATTGTTCAAATATCGGGCAAAGTGCCGATAGCCGATGTTGACCCTGACTACAAAAACAAACTCTGTTTGATAAAAAGCAGTGGAACCACTTGGTTTGACCTTGAGGTGCGTTCGGCAGCGCCGGCTGTTACCAATGTTTCGCACACAATGCCCGCAGTAGGCGACGAAATTACGCTTACAGGAAATGGCTTGCAATTTGCCACCCGCATTACTTTTCCGGGCGAGCCGCAAGTGGTTGTTACGGATGGAATAACCTCTGACGATGAAGATGGAAAATGGGTAAAAGTGATTGTTCCTGCGGGTGTGAATAAAAGTGGTTCTATCCTCGTAGAATGCGCCAATGGCGGTGCTTATTCGCCTGCCAACTTCAATTTCACAGAAGGCTTGCTACACAATTTTGACGATGTGCAAAACTATGCCTGGGGTTCGGGTGTTGACAATACAGCACTAACGGATGTTATTCCGGCAAGTGCAAAACCCTCATCGCAAGGAGGGTATCAAGTGTTCAATGCCACAGGAAGTTTGAGCGCAGGTGGTGACCAACGTTTTTGGTTAAATTCCGTTCCTGTGATGGACAAAATAAGTGCCCTTTTCCCTGGCTCTACATTGGCCGACCAATGCGGTGTGCAAATGGATATTTATGTGGAAGGAGAATGGAATTCCGGTGTTATTCGTGTGGCAATGGCCGACGGCTGGGGAGCCACCCGATATGCTATGGTTTATCAACCTGTTTATGTTGGCGGACAATACAACAAGGCAGCATTTGTGAATCCTGGTGCGTGGTTCACCATTACTTTGCCCTTTAGTTTGAGTGCGGACTTTGAAGGCAAATCAGTGGCAGATGTGGTGGCACAAATGAATGCCGCAAGTTACAAACAAGCGGGACCTTGGTTTGAAAACAGTGGTATTGCCGGTGTGTTTGATGCAGTGCCTGCTACTCAAAAAGTGTATTTTGACAATATCCGCGTGGTGTCGCTTGCAACAGCACCTGCATTCAGCGATTTTCCGGACGAAGAGGAATAAATAGCAGCGTGCCATTGCGGGCTTGCCCGCAGGCAAAAAATGAATTATCAATTATCAATTATGAATTAAAAATTATTAAAACTATGAAACACAACCATAAAATAGCACTATGTGCTGCTATTGCTACTCTGACCGTAGGGATGAGCGGCTGTGCCGATGACAAAATGGAATGGGGCAAAGACCCCTCCCACGGCGATGTAACCGTTTCGGAACTGCCCTTGCAATTGCAAGAGCAAATTTCGCGCTACGAAGCGTTGAATACCTACACCAACTTCACGCTGGGCGTAGGCATCGACCTCGCATTGTATATGAGCGACGAAACGTACCGCAACACCGTCAATGCCAACTTTGACGAAATTACCGTAGGTTACGATATGAAGCACGGCGCAATGGTTAGCAACACAGGTGCGGTCAACTTCGCCAACGTGGATGCGCTTATAGACAAGTTGAAAGAAGCAGGTTTGACGGTCTATGGGCATACTTTGGTGTGGCATACCAATCAAAATGCAAGTTACTTGAATGGCTTGATTAAGCCCACAACTATTCCGGGTGCACCGGGCTCAAGTTTGATTGTCGGTGATTTTGAAACCGGGCTCAACGATTTTGCTGCGCCCTATTATGCCGAAGCGGTAAGTCTAAGCACCGATGTGGCAATTGGCACTCAATCTATGCAAGTGGCTGTTAGATCTGATGCGGCTGGTAAATATGACCAGCAAGTCAATAGTGCGACATTTGCGATAGAAACAGGACATTATTATAACATATCTTTCTTTATCAAATCGGATGTGCCGGGTAAGGTAGGCATAGATTTAAATGAGTCTACCTCTGTTGCCAATCCATACCCATGGGTAAGCGTAAGCGGCACAGGAATGGAATTGGCACCCACCGACGCTGGCTGGACACAAGTAACTGTGGACTCAATTGAAGCAACCGCAGATGATAATCTGATTTTTAGATTTTTGTTGGGGGCTGAAGGAGGAGTTACTTATTACATTGATAATGTAGCAGTAACGGATTTGGATGCACCGCCCACCTACGTAAATTTGGCAGGAAATGGCGATTTTGAAAGCAGCGATTTGACCAATTGGACAGCATCAAATATAGGTGCAGGAGTTTCCGTTTCGGCAGATGCCAAATATTCAGGTAATTATGGTTTGGAAGCCATATCAAGTTCCACTTCAAGTAACGATTGGGATTTACAATTT
>BNTQ01000165.1 GCA_025996715.1 Bacteroidia bacterium
GTTGTCAAGCAAGATATTTCTGAATTTACCATCGCGACTGTAACAACTAATTCGCGGGTCGCCTTTCTCGGAAGTGATAATTTCGCCGTTTGCCGTGTAGGTCAAATACATAGGATTGCAGCAACCTGTGAACAAGCCGGGTGCGCCGCCCGCCTTGCCGAACGTGCCGAGATATTTGCCGTCCAAAGTATAACTTTCGACTTGATGCCTGCCCGAATTGGAACAATACAACACGCCGCCGATGTACTCAATGGCAAAGGTATAACTCGGAATCACAAACCCGTTGGGGCTGCTGATGAATTTCACAAACTGCCCGTCAGCAGTGTATTTGCAGATATTTTTATTCACCACATCGGTAACAAAAACATAATCTTCTGCCACAGCCATCGAACAATAGCCCGACAATTCGCTGCACGCCGCCCACTCCCGCAGCAATTTTCCCGCGTGAGAAAACACTTTGATTTTTGTTGTGTAAAGGATGTAAATGCCGCTGTCATTAACCGCTATGTCCCTGATAGCCTCGCCGGACGAAAACCGATGCAGCAATTTTCCGGCGTGGTCAAACACCGAAACAATGTTTGATGCCACCACGTACATTTGGTCGCCAAACAACTCAAAACCCTCCACGATGCCGGGCGTAGCAAACGACGTGATTTGCCGATAAGGTGAAGTGAATGCGGCTTTTTCTGCCGCACGAACATCGCCTGCGGATTCCGTATGCGGCTTCAATAGCAAAGTTCCTGACACCCCTGCAACTGTTCCACCTGCAATAATAGCGCCAAACGTGCGCAAAAATTTTTCTCGTGATATTAGATTTTCCATAATTATTTTTTGTTTCGTGTTTAAAATTTCGTGTTCTCAATTTTGATATTTTAGTTGCGCGTAAATATCCGCATAATAAGTTATCATCAGTCCGCCAATATCCTCAATCACAGGCGGTAAGAGTTTTTGTTCCAAAACCGATTTCAAAATTTTGCGATTCGAGCGTACTACATTAACCCAAAACTTTGTTAGTCAATTTTCAAACAAACCACCTCGTGCGCATCGCGTACAATTAGCCGTCCGTCGGCATAAGCCATTGGTCCCCACGCATCCTCGCCGTCTATGATGCGTTGTTTTTTTAGCAAATCCATACCTTTTGCCTTGATAGCGTACACATAGAGTTCGCCGTCTTCTTTGAAGGCAAACAGATAATTGTTGATGACCATATAAGGTCCCAAACCAAACCGCTCGTCGGCACCCGACGACCACAGCGGATTGTGCAAATCTGCAGGCGAGTAGCAAACTAACTTTCCGCGCAAACTGCCGCCGTCTTTGGGTATAATCGTAATGAGCATATTGTTGTACAGAATCGGCGTTTGCTGCTCGCTCGATAAACCTTCGTTTGCCTTGTATTGGTCGACGATGGCGGCAGTCCATTTTGCGCCGGATTTATCCACCCTCAGCAGCGCACCGCCTGCACCGTATCCTGCCACCAAAAAAATGCTACCCGCCGACAACTGCAACGGCGAAGGCGCAATAACGGACGGTTGCCACTTTGCCACGTCCCACAACAAAGTTCCCGCATCTGCTTTTTCGGCAGAAACAGCGCATACACCGCCAACACCAATATAGACATACTGCTTTTTGCCGTTCAAAGTCATTGACATTACCGAAGAATGTGACATCTTGTAAGCCAGCGTATTGGGCGTTTGCCAAGCGATTTCGCCGGTTGTGCAATCAATCCCTGCCAACAAAATTTCTTCTCCGGCAGGTGCCACAATCAAAGTGTTGCCATCCACGTGCGGACATTGTCCGGCGTACCAAAACGGCACTTCGGTTTTGAATACTTTTTGCATATCCAACGACCATTTGAGGTTGCCCGACATGGGGTCGCAACACATCACGTGCCCTTGCGGACCAATGGTAATCACGTACTTGTCGGATACCGCAGGTGCAGTGCGCGAAAATCCGTGATTGCGTTTCATTGGCACGCGATACCAACGGCGCCACAATTCTTTGCCGCTCTCCAACGCAAAACAACGCAAAGCATCCGAACTGAGCGCCTCATCGTAATCCAAAACATAGACCATTCCGTTGTATATCACAGGTGCAGCGTGTCCCTCGCCGGTTTTCACACTCCAAAGAACAGGATATTCTTCGGCACCCGCCTTGATGGCGTTGGACGTTTTGACGATATTAGAAGAAGCCTCGCCCCTGAACGAACTCCATTTGCCCGTCAGCGAAGATGTCGCCTCATCATACCGCATAAAATACTCACCGATAAACACATCATTTGCCTTTCGCGCCGAGCCTTCCGGACGATTATCTGCACCGGGTGCCTGCACGCTGAAATCCTTGCGCGGCGTATAAACGTGCCACCAAACGATAACGCCTGCAAAGAGAAGCGTTACCACTGTGGTTATTATGGTTACCGTTTGTTTCAAGTTTCAAGTTTCAA
>BNTQ01000166.1 GCA_025996715.1 Bacteroidia bacterium
TACGGCAATAATAAAAAGCCTGCGAGCCGATAGTGGTAACGCTACTCGGTATAGTTACCGATGCTAAACTCGTGCAAGAAGAAAAAGCACTGTAGCCGATAGTGGTAACGCCGCTTTCGATTGTTACCGATGCTAAACGCGTGCAAGACTGAAAAGCAAACGAGCCGATAGAGGTAACGCTACTCGGTATGGTTACCGATGCTAAACTCGTGCATCCACCAAAAGCATTCGAGCCGATAGTGGTAACGCTACTCGGTATGGTTACCGATGCTAAACTACTGCAACCAGAAAAAGCAAACGAGCCGATAGAGGTAACGCTACTCGGTATGGTTACCGATGCTAAACTCGTGCATCCACCAAAAGCATTCGAGCCGATAGTGGTAACGCTACTCGGTATGGTTACCGATGCTAAACTCGTGCAAGAATAAAAAGCCTGAAAGCCGATAGAGGTAACGCTACTCGGTATGGTTACCGATGCTAAACTCGTGCAAGAATAAAAAGCATTCGAGCCGATAGTGGTAACGCTACTCGGTATGGTTACCGATGCTAAACTCGTGCATCCACCAAAAGCAGACGAGCCGATAGTGGTAACGCTACTCGGTATGGTTACCGATGCTAAACTACTGCAACCAGAAAAAGCATATTCGCTGATAGATGTAACGCTACTCGGTATGGTTACCGATGCTAAACTCGTGCAATTATAAAAAGCATATTCGCTGATAGATGTAACGCTACTCGGTATGCTTACCGATGCTAAATTCTGGCAATTATAAAAAGCAGACGAGCCGATAGATGTAACGCTACTCGGTATGCTTACCGATGCTAAATTCTGGCAATTATAAAAAGCAGACGAGCCGATAGTGGTAACGCTACTCGGTATGGTTACCGATGCTAAACTCCAGCAAGACCAAAAAGCGTAGTTGCCGATAGTGGTAACGCCTGATATACTCACAGAAGTTATCTGCGAGCGGTACGAATACCAAGGCGCATTATTTCCACTGTAATTTTCCATTGCCCCCGTTCCGCTAATGGTGAGGGTGGTCGTTGCGGCATCATACGACCACGTAGCATTGTCGCCGCAACTGCCACTTGTTTGTGCGTTAGCCGCCGCTGTTGTGCCCAGCAATACACTCATCGCTACGATGCACTTGAATAAACTTGTCTTGTTCATAATAAATAAAGATTAAATTAAAGAATAATAAGAATGAATTAAATAATTTCGTTGTTGGTTTGTGTTCAATATTAGGACATAAAAAAAGCGTGGATTTCCTTATTAACTCTAAGGTATCACCACACACCTGCATCAAAATAAGGAAGCCCATGCTCACACATAGGCATTCACTTATTACATTGATGCTTCCAATAAATGGTGATTTAAAGAGTTACATTTCGTAATAAAGCAAACGCTTTCTCATATTTTTAGTTTTCTGTTTTACATACGTGTTACAATTAGATTTTGGTACTATCGTGATATAATGTTTCGGGTGCAATATCTACGTTGTTTTGCCAGGCAATGCTGTCGGCGCACGTCCGCACGGTGCTGAACATTGAGGCATCCTGCAAACTGCGGAACACGCCGCAATCAAGGTACGGCTTCATATCAAACCGCCGCCGCTCGCCGTCTTCAAAGGTGAGTAACAGCATATAATTGTCGAGCGGGCTTACCGATTTTACCTTCCAATACATAACCTTCTATTTTAAGGGGTCAATTTTAAATGGTTCTTCTCCGTTTCGGCATAATTTCCAATCGGCGAGCAGTTCGTCTCTATGGATTTCCACCCACGCCTGCGCAAACCGCAAACAACGCGCAGGCAGTGCGCCTTCAACAATCTCACCGTTATTTATGTCGATTAACGCCGAGTCGTCCTGATATTCGGCGTGAACGTGCGGGGGCGTGTGGTCTTTGTAATACATCCGTATTACCAGCCCGTAAAACATCGAAAGCATTGGCATAATTTCAACAAATAAAAGTTCAAAACAATGCCGCAAAGGTAATAAAAATTTCTAATATAACAAAAGCGTTGTCAAAGAACGTTGTATTTCCCTTGTTAGCCTGTAAAGGCTTTATTTTCGTAACCGCAGGTCTGCGACCTGCGGAAGGTGTAACCCATCCCACTGCTGCCTGTAAGGCAGGATTTTTATTGTTCCATTCTTTAATAGTCCTGCCTTACAGGCAGTTGGCGATTGGGTTCGTTCTGTCCGCAGACTGCGCTTCGCTTACCTGCGGTTATGAAAATTTGGCTTTTCAAGCCTTGTTGTCTGAACTTTGATTTTCGGATGATTTATGTGATTAAGATGATTTCTCTTTAATCATATAAATCAAAAAAATCATATTAAAATCACAGTTCAGACAGCAGTATTCGAGACGCTCCCGAAGCAGTATTCGGGACGCTCTCGAAGCAGTATTCGGGACGCTCCCGAA
>BNTQ01000167.1 GCA_025996715.1 Bacteroidia bacterium
GTTCCTTCAACGCCATCTTTGTTGCGCAAAAAATTAAGTCGGGCAAAGGCATTGCACCGGAAGTGGGCAATACATTGCCATTGGCCGAAATACCATTAGGAACCTTGGTTCACAACATAGAACTTGTGCCCGGGCAAGGCGCCGAAATGGCGCGCAGTGCAGGGGCTTACGCACAACTGCAATCAAGAGAAGGCAACTATGCCATTTTGCGTTTGCCTTCGAGCGAAATTCGCAAGGTGTTGGTAGTATGCCGCGCCACGGTAGGGGTGGTGTCCAATGCCGACCACCAAAATGAATCGCACGGCAAAGCAGGCCGCAGACGTTGGTTGGGCTGGCGTCCGCACAACCGCGGTGTTGTGATGAACCCCGTTGACCACCCGATGGGCGGCGGCGAAGGTAAAAACTCCGGCGGTCATCCGCGTTCTCGCAAAGGCTTGCTGGCAAAGGGTTTGAAGACACGTAATCCAAAGAAGACGTCTTCTAAGTTTATAGTAGAAAGAAGGAAAAAGTAATTATACTAACTCATAACTAAAACAAAATGAGCCGTTCGTTAAAAAAAGGTCCTTACATTGAACCAAAGTTAGACCGCAAAATAGGAGTGTTGAATGCCACGCAAAAAAAATCGGTGGTCAAAACATGGTCGCGGGCAAGTATGATTTCGCCTGATTTTGTGGGTCATACTATTGGGGTGCACAATGGCAAAAACCATGTTCCTGTTTACATTACCGAGAATATGGTGGGACACAAATTGGGAGAATTTGCATCTACTCGCACGTTTAAAGGACATTCGGGCAATCGTTAAATGAACAATTAAGACAAAAATGGGAGCAAGAAAAAGATTACGCGCTGAAAGGTTAAAAGCAGAAAACCAACAGCAGATAGGGGCAAAGTTGAACAACTGCCCCACGTCGCCGCGCAAAATGCGTTTGGTGGCGGATATTATTCGCGGAGTAGAGGTCAACAAAGCCTTGGGCATACTTCGCTTTTCAAAAAAACATGCTTCGCAAAACTTGGAGCGCTTGTTGAAGTCGGCTATCGCCAATTGGGAAGCCAAAGAGAACAACAATCACAGAGATTTGGAAGAAGGCAACGTGATAGTGAAAACTATTTTTGTAGATTCGGGAAGAATGTTAAAGCGCATATCGCCTGCACCGCAAGGACGCGCTTACCGCATTCGTAAACGCTCCAACCACATAACTTTGCTGTTGGACACCCTTGTGAAGAATGAAGCGGAGGCAATAGAAACAGAAGTACAAACTGAAAAAGAAGCGTAATAATGGGACAAAAAACAAATCCGGTAAGTAACCGTTTGGGGATTATTCGTGGCTGGGATTCCAATTGGTATGGCGGCCGCAACTATGGCGACCGCATAGTAGAGGACACCAAAATTCGTCGTTATCTCAACGAGCGATTAGAAAACGCAAGTTTGTCGCGCATCGTGATTGAACGCACGTTGAAATTGGTTACCATTACTATCAACACGGCTCGCCCCGGCACCATTATTGGCAAGGGCGGACAAGAGGTGGACAAGTTGAAGGAAGAGTTGAAAAAACTGACCAAAAAAGAAATACAAATCAATATCTTTGAAATAAAGCGTCCGGAGTTGGATGCTTTGGTGGTTGCCAACAACATTGCACGTCAGGTGGAGGGGCGCATTTCATATCGCCGCGCTATCAAAACAGCCATGGCGGCTACTATGAGAATGAATGCCGAAGGCATCAAAGTGCAAATATCAGGTCGCTTGGGAGGTGCCGAAATTGCCCGCTCGGAGACCATCAAAGAGGGACGCATCCCATTGCACACCATTCGTGCCGACATTGATTACGCATTAACAGAAGCACTCACCAAAGTAGGTCTGTTGGGCATCAAGGTGTGGATTTGCAACGGAGAAATATATGGCAAACGTGATTTGTCGCCCAATTTGCGCACCAATTCGTCGGCAGCCAATTTGGCAGCAGGCGGTGGTGAAAACAATTTTGGCGGCGGACGCGGCGGTGATGGCCGACGCGGCGGCGGTGGACGTAGTGGTGCTGGCGGACGTAGCGGCGGCGGACGTTTTGGCGACCGCGACCGTGCCAAAAAACCAGCCAAAAAGAAAGAATAAATTGATACAATAAAATTTGTAAATAAAGATGTTACAACCTAAAAAAACACAGCATCGCCGGGTTCAAAAAGGCAAAATGAAGGGCAATGCGCAACGAGGCAACCAATTGTCGTTTGGCTCCTTTGGCATCAAAACCTTGGAGGCAAGTTGGATTACAGGAAAGCAAATAGAGGCAGCCCGTCAAGCCATTGTGCGTCACATGAAACGTGAAGGGCAAATGTGGATACGGATTTTTCCCGACAAACCCATCACCAAAAAACCTTCGGGCGCACCTTTGCCTTTACCC
>BNTQ01000168.1 GCA_025996715.1 Bacteroidia bacterium
AGCGCGTTCGTTTGCCGTCCAAGATATTGTGCCGCATAAATGGAAACGAAATGCCGCCAAAGTTTGACCCGCCGCCGAAACAGCCAATCACGATGTCCGGATACTCGCCCGCCAACGCCATCTGTTTCTCTGCCTCCAAGCCAATGACTGTTTGATGCAGCGTTACGTGATTGAGCACGCTGCCCAGCGTATATTTGCAATTGGGCGTTTGCATTGCCAATTCGAGCGCTTCCGAAATCGCCGTGCCCAAACTCCCGCGATAGTTGGGGTGGTCGGTCAGGATTTGCCGCCCTGCTTTGGTGGACATACTTGGCGACGCAATCACCTGCGCACCCCAGGTCTGCATCAGCGAGCGGCGATAAGGCTTTTGCTCGTAACTGATTTTGACCATATACACCGCCAAATCCAACCCAAACACCTTGGCGGCATACGACAAGGCTGTGCCCCACTGCCCCGCGCCGGTTTCGGTAGTGATGTTGGTAACGCCCTCCTGCTTGCAATAATAGGCTTGCGCCAAAGCAGAATTGAGTTTGTGCGAACCCACAGGACTCACGCTTTCGTTCTTGAAATAGATGTGCGCAGGCGTATCCAAGGCTTTTTCCAAGCCATAGGCACGCACCAAGGGCGTGGTGCGATACACCTTGTACTGTTCGCGCACTTCGTCGGGAATGTCAATCCACGCATCGGTTTGATTCAATTCCTGCTGCGACACCGCCTGCGCAAAAATCGGATACAAATCTTCGGGTTTCATTGCCTGCTTGGTGCCCGGGTGCAGCAAGGGCAGAGGCTTGTTTTTCATATCCGCCACAATGTTGTACCATTGGGTCGGAATTTCTTGCTCGCTGAGCATAAATCGTTTTGTTCTTTCCATAATAATGATAATTTTATGAATGTTATTGATTTTGCAAAAATACCATTAAAAATTCATTTGTGAATAAAAATTTCACTTTTTTTTGAACATTATGCAAATAATGGTTCAATTGAGGACAACGCACAAGTTGCCAAAGGAGTAAAATGCTCCTATTTGAGCATTTGCAAACGATTGATTATCAATAATTTGAAAATGCGTTGCACATAAAAATTGCCAAATTAAAATATCTTTACTACTTTTGCGTGCAAAATTGTGTGTGCTTTACCAAAAATCAGAAACTTATGTTCGATTTTTCTGTTGTAACTCAGTGGATAGACAAGTTTTTGCTCACGTATATGAGCAGCAACTTGGCGTTGATAATTGAATTTGTTCTCATCGGCATTTTGCTGCTGGCGGCGTATGCGGTGTTTGCGCTGTTCCTCATTTATATGGAGCGCAAGGTGTGCGCTTTTATGCAGTGCCGCATTGGTCCCAATAGAGTTGGAATTTTTGGCATTTTGCAAACGGTGGCAGATATGATAAAAATTCTGCTCAAAGAAATTATCCATCTCAAACATAACGACAAACTGCTGTTCAATGTAGCATCGTTTTTGGTCATCATAGCCTCGGTGTGCACCTTTGGGGCGTTGCCTTTTGGCAAAGGATTGCAGGCGGTGGACTTTAATATGGGCGTGTTTTATTTGCTGGCAATATCGTCGCTGGGCATTGTGGGCATTTTGCTGGCGGGCTGGGCAAGCAACAGCAAATATACAATGATTGGTGCCATGCGCAGCGGAGCGCAACTCATTAGTTACGAACTTTCGTGCGGCTTGTCGTTGCTCACTATTGTGGTGCTGTCGGGCACAATGCAACTGTCGGAAGTTGTTGAAGGGCAAGCAGATATGTGGTTCATTTTCAAAGGACACATCCCCGCTTGCATTGCATTTTTGACCTACCTTGTGGCAGGGCACGCCGAAACCAACCGCGGTCCGTTTGACTTGCCCGAAGCCGAATCGGAACTCACGGCGGGCTATCACACCGAGTATTCGGGCATACAGTTTGGCTTTTTTTATTTGGCAGAATATATGAATATGTTCATCATCTCTGCCATTGCCGCCACAATGTTTTTGGGCGGTTGGATGCCGCTGCACGTGCCGGGCTGGGAGGCATTCAACGGCGTGATGGACTACATTCCGCCGCCCGTATGGTTTGTAGGCAAGACGCTATTCTGCGTATTCCTACAACTGTGGATACGCTGGTCATTCCCACGCCTGCGCATCGACCAACTGTTGAGATTTGAGTGGAAAATTTTGATGCCTATATCTTTGATAAACTTGCTGCTGATGGCGGTTTGCGTGGCGTTGGGCATAACGTTGTTGTAAAAGTATTTTTTAATTTTTAGAAACAAAAAATGTACAATTTGAAAAAGTTATGTATGGGTCGTAATCGCGATGGTGCTATGCGGCATTTTTAGAAAAATGTTAATTAAATTATGGCAAATCACATAGAATACGTGCATATAACCAAC
>BNTQ01000169.1 GCA_025996715.1 Bacteroidia bacterium
ATTTTTCGTTGTTCTTTTCAACATAATCGCGGGCTTCTGCAAAAGTCATTTTAGTTATTTTTTCCATAGTGTTTTTCCCATTCTTTGTTATGAACTTTAAACATTGTTATTATACGAATCGCATTGTCCCTAATTGTGAAACAAACACGCATTCTGCGACCTTTAGACAATCCATAAGCATTGAACCTTGCTTCGCCATAATCATACCGTTCATCTGCTTCTATGGCAACATTTGAATCAGACAAAACCTCTGCTGCCTCTGCAAAGTCAATGCCACGCTCGGCAAAATTTATCTGACGCTTTGCTTCGTCCCATACAAGCAACATTTCATTATTCATACCGTTATTGCTAATAGAAAATTCTTCACCGTACAAAGATACTTACAATTTTTGAATTAGTCAAATAAATCACAAAGCAACCAGCGACCAACGAGGCACTACTGCCCATTGGTCGCCGGCACTATTCCCCCTTTGGGGGTTAGGGGGTGAGTGGTTATTGTTTCACCACCTTTGCCGTTTTATTGCCCACCTTCACAATATAAATGCCTGCCGGCAGGTGCCCAATATTAATGGTAATGGTGTTGCCTTGTAGGGGCGTATCGAATACGCCCGACACGCCCTTTTGCGACACCTGCATTTCACCATCAGGGCGTATGCGATACGCCCCTACCAACGTGCCATTCACATTGTAAATCTCAATGGACGGGCGGGCAGATGGGCGGGTAGACCCCGCCCCTACGGCATCCCATTGGTCGCTGGTAATTGTTATCTGGTCGCTGGTTGGGTTGGGGTAGATTGGCAGGGCGGCGAGGTTTTGGGTGGATATGGCGGTGGTGGGGTTGTCTGGGTCGGTGGGGTTGTTTCCACCATTGTTGCCGTTATTATTTGCTGCCTCACGGGTTACCGTAATGGTATAGGTTTTGGTGCTGTTGTTTCCGGCTATTACTACAATGCTAAAAGGATTGCTACCAACATTCAAATTCTTTGCGCCTGTGCCGATTACGCCCGCTGCATTGTCCGCTGTTGCTGCATTGATAGTAATGCTACTTACATTATTAGGCACCGTGAGCGTATAGTTAATGGTATCGGCGTTAAATGCAGGAGTAATACTATACCCAGAGACGGATAGACTTGCTAAATTAGCATTGTTGCCGGCGTCACGAATAACAGTAATAGTATAAGTCTTTTGCGAATTATTCTCGCCTTTAACGATAATATCAAAGGTATTGTTACCTATAACAAGATTTTTTGTGCCGGTTCCTTCTAGTGTATCACCGTAAGCACCACCGTAAGCACTTGCATTGATGGTAATACTACTTTGATTATATGGCACGGAAAGCGTATAAGCAGTAGTATTGGCATTAAACGCAGGAACAATGTTGTAGTTGGAGAGACTTGTTAATTGAGCCACTTCGCGGGTAACAGTAATAGTATAAGTTTTTTGTGTGCTATCTGCTGCTATTGCTATGACGTTAAACACATTGTTGCCTACTGTAAGATTTTTGGTTCCTGTGCCATTTACGCCAAATACCCAATCTGCTCTGTACGCATTTATAGTAATGTCGGTTTGAGTATAAGGTACTGAGACTGTATAACTTGTAGTATTAGCGTTAAATGAAGGCGAGATATTGTAATTGCTTACAGACAAACTACTAAGTGCGGCTTCATTACTTAATGTATCACTAATACGTCCAAAATCTTTCCAAACGTTTGCAGTATTGTATTTAGAAATAGTTCCTGTGGGGACAAGTAAAGTCTTTCTACTCAAGAAGTTACTATTATCAAAAACATTATTATTTATGGGTAGTGGAAGTGGATTTTGCCAATTAACAATTACATAGGTAAGGTCGTAGCAACCGGAAAAAGCACCACTTCCAATGCTTGTAACGCTATTAGGAATGGTAACAGAGGTAAGACCGTCGCACTGTTCAAAAGCATAACTTCCAATGCTTGTAACGCTGTTAGGAATGGTAACAGAGGTAAGACCGCATGTGTAAAAAGCATAACTTCCAATACTTGTAACACTGTTAGGAATGGTAAAAGTACCTTGCCTTCCAACAGGACATAAAATTACGGTATCTTGTGCTTTGTTGTAAACAACACCGTCTATCGAACTATATCGCGCATTGGTAGCATCTACATTGATAGCAATAAGACTGCTGCAAGCGAAAAAAGCCAGCTCTCCAATGCTTGTAACGCTGTTACCAATGCTAACAGAGGTAAGACCGATGCAAATTAAAAAAGCACCATATCCAATGCTTGTAACGCTGTTAGGAATGGTAACAGAGGTAAGACCTTCGCAAACGTAAAAAGCAGCAGATGCTATTCCTAATGTTCCTTCTTCTATGGTAATAGATGTATTGGCAGGCATTGTACCT
>BNTQ01000170.1 GCA_025996715.1 Bacteroidia bacterium
TGGTCATTGTTGTGCATTCGTGCGAGTTTTTTTATGGCGGCAGCCAAGGTCATTTGGGCATTCGCAATGCAACAGACGGCTTTTGGGTGAGCCTCATCGATAGCCTTGTGCGCTCGTGTGTGCCGCTATTTGTGTTGGCTTCGGCTTATTTGTTGCTGCCCATCAAGGGTAGTTCGCGCGACTTTTTCAAACGCCGATTTGTGCGCGTGCTTGTGCCCTTCATTGTTTGGTCGCTGCTCTATGCCGTGCTGCCCTTGTGCTGGGGACAATTCACAATGATGGATGTAAAAAACAATCTGGTGCAGTTGTGCACCAATATGCTGCCATTGGCAAGCCATTTGTGGTTTGTGTATATGCTCATTGGGCTATACCTTTTTATGCCGGTGCTTTCGCCTTGGCTCAAAAGCGTGTCCAAGCACGGCGAGCAAGCCTTTTTGTTGCTGTGGGCACTGTCCACATTGTGGCATTATGGCAATGCCTATTTTGGCGACCTCTACGGAGAGGCGTTTTGGAATGAATTTCACTCCTTGTTTTATTTTTCGGGCTTCATTGGCTATCTTGTGTTGGCACACTACATTCGCACCTACATCAATTGGTCGTTACGCAAAAGTATTGGCATAGGTACGGCGTTTTTTGTTGTGGGTTATCTCTTTACGGCGATACCGTTTCACCACCAAACTGTTGCTGCGGGTTCGTTGTATGAGTTGGAATTGAGTTGGCGATTTTGCAGCACCAATGTGGCGATGATGACCTTTGGCATATTCATTATATTGAAAGCCATACGCTTTGGAAGCGGCGTTATTTATGGCGTTGTGCGGCGCCTATCACAACTCAGTTATGGGATGTATCTTATGCACATTTTTATACTCAACCTGATTTACCGTCTGTTGCACGGCTATTTTTCGACTCCGACAACCATTGCGGTGGTGGCAGTGAGTACCTTTGTAGCCACTGCCCTTGTTGCCCGCTTGTTGTCGTTGTTGCCCAAAAGTAAGTATTTGTTGGGGTAAATTGGGTTATTTCTTTTCAGGAGTAAGGGTTTGTGGTGTTACTGCCCTCACAGTCTCCTTGGCTTTGATGATTTTGAACTCCACACGGCGGTTTTGGGCACGTTTGCGCTCGCTGCTGCCTGGAAATAGTGCTCTGGCGCGTTTGCCTGTCGCTTTCACCACAATGCGCTTCTTGTCTATCCCCTGACTCACCAAATACTTCCTAATTGCCTGTGCGCGCCTCTTACACGCTTTTTTATTCACGCTCTGCTTGATGCCTTTGTCGCTGGTGTAACCCGTGCATACAATGCGCAAATCGGGATAGTATTTTAAGATAGATACTTTTTTGTCCAATTGCTTGCGTTGCGAACGGCTCGGTTGAGTTCTATAAATAGGATAGGTGTTCAGCATCTCTTGGAGGTCAGCCATATCATTGTCATAGCCTTTGGATTCAAAAGTGTCCTTCTGTACCCTATACTCAATCTCAGGTTCAACGGCAGCCGATATACTCGTGGTTTCCTGACCAGGCTCCACAGGTATTTCTTCGCTCATGTCAAAGGTCAAGCGCAGCATAGCCCCAAAACTCCAAGGGTGTACCTTATTGGCAAAAGGCGAGCCACCATCGTCTTTTGCCAACAACAAACTATTCATCGAAAAGTTCTCAGGATTGAGACTCTGGCGTAGAAATTCTACATTGTCGGATTTGCGCACATCATTGATGGAATAGTCAAAATAAAGACCGGAGTAGAGATATTTTTTCTCCGCTAATGTCCATTTAACACCCATCTCGAGACCTGCCGATACCGCAAGTTTAAGGTCTATCGGATTGTTTTTTACCGTCTTGTAATAGGTACCAAAACCCATATAGGGAAGTTTACCTTTTTCCGGAGTAAGTTGATAGTCGTCATAATAGCCGGTGTTTTCGAGAACTGCATTTTTGACACTGTAGGTCGCACTCAATGGCATCCCTAACTTAAGACCCGTACGAGCATAAAATTGATGCTTATCACTCACACCCACCTGAAATTGTACAAAAAGGGGAACACTGAGATAGTAAGCCCTCTGCTTCTCGATGTATTTTTCAAGAAAAGTGTTCAAATCATACCTGTCCTCATCATCGTCTATCAAACCCACAATAGAGGTTGTGCTGCCGCTTGCATTCAATTTGGATGTGTAGAGCGAAATCTCAACACCGGTGCCTATGCCCCATTGTGGGTCAAGAAAGTAGATGAAATTTCCACCTGCCACACCGCCTATCCCTATCTTGTGCAGCGCAGAAATGCCGCCCCCCAAGTGAAAACCAAGTTCGTGACTGTGGTTAGTGATTTGAGCCTTTGACACAAAGGCAAGCGAAATTGCCAACAAAAATGTAACTAAATG
>BNTQ01000171.1 GCA_025996715.1 Bacteroidia bacterium
AGCGGCACACACGAGCGCACAAGGCTATCGATGAGGCTCACCCAAAAGCCGTCTGTTGCATTGCGAATGCCCAAATGACCTTGGCTGCCGCCATAAAAAAACTCGCACGAATGCACAACAATGACCATAAAACAAGCAATCACGCGCAAATAATCCAAAAAGACAATGCGTTCGCCCTGAGATGAAGAGTTGGTTTTCATAATTTATTTCTATTATGTGGTTATTCAACAGTGCAAAGGTATTAAATTTTTGCAAAAAATTTTTTTTTCACTACTTTTACAAACTTAACGACTGAGGTTTGTAACTTGACTTTGTTATATGTTTACTCCTGTTCACGCCAAAAAACACTTAGGGCAGCACTTTCTCATCGATGCCTCCATTGCAGAGCGCATTGTGGGCAGCCTCACTATGGCGGACACCGCCCATGTGCTCGAAATAGGACCCGGAACAGGCGTGCTCACACAACTGCTATTGCAACGCGCCGATTTGCAATTGCTGAGCATCGAAATAGACCCCCAAGCCGCCGACTATTTGCAAAAGAAGTTTCCGGCATTGGGCAGCCGCTTGCTGTGCGCCGATTTTTTGAAGGTGGATTTATCCACCGTTTTTGCCGACAAATTTTGTGTCATTGGCAATTTTCCTTACAATATATCTTCGCAAATTTTGTTCAAATTGTTAGCCTACAAAAACAGTGTGCCGCAAATAGTGTGTATGTTGCAAAAGGAAGTGGCCGAGCGCATTGCCGCGCCTGCAGGCAACAAAACCTATGGCATTCTTAGCGTATTTTTACAGGCTTTTTACGATATCGAATATCTGTTTACGGTGCACGAGGGTGCATTTGCGCCGCCGCCGCACGTAAAATCGGCAGTCATTCGTTTACGGCGCAATGCCACTCAGCAATTGGACTGCGACGAAACACTGTTTAGGCAAGTGGTAAAAACCGCTTTTAATCAACGCCGCAAAACCTTGCGAAATTCGCTAAAACCCTTGCTGGGCAACAAAAAAATACTGCATCCCATCATGGATTTGCGCCCCGAACAATTGAGTGTAAAAGAATTTGTAAACTTGTGCCATCTTGTGTAAAAAAAAGGGCAAACAAAACAGTAGAGACACGGCATGCCGTGTCCCTACTGTTTTTATTCTGGCGTCCCCCCTTTGGGGGTTAGGGGGTGGGTGCTTGTTATTTCACCACCACTTTAGATATATTATCGCCCACTTTCACAAAGTAAATACCTGCTCTCAGTCGCGATACATCAACAGTAGCGGTATTGTCGGAGTTGAACTGCAAAATGGGCAGTTCAAGTAGTAACACTCCATTGATACTGTAAATCTCAACAATAGGAGTATTATTACTGCTCTCAAGCATCAGCGCGCCTACATTGCCAATGTGCAGTTGGTATTCGTTAACAGAAACAGGGTTAGGATAAATCATCAGCGTGGACCTGGGGGATATAACCACCATCTCTTTCTCCGTAGAATAATAAACACCAATATTTTGGGTGATCAACCTAAAACTATATTTTCCCGGTGCAATTTGATCTTCACGAGTGGGGCCTGCTGAGTAAACAAAGCCTGTGTCTATCAGTTCTCCATCTTTGTACCAATAACAGATGAGAGGATAAATACCATTCTCACGCAATTTGCGCAGGTTGAGAAAGATAGCATTATTGCCCAATTTTGCCACTGCATAAGTGTCAAACGACAGCAGGTTATCAGTCGTGTCCACCCATGTTGCCGTTAGCGTTAGCGGTGCAGTTACATCTTTGATGGCTGAGTCGGGATAATAAATATTGCCGTTGCTGCCGCTCCAGTATTGGAACAGATAAGGTGCATTTGCCGTAAAGGTATTGCGGCTGCGTGCCGTGGCATTGGCACCACCCTCCCAAACACTATCTATCACCGCAGCACCCATGCCTTGAGCACCCGGCAAATAAGTAATAGCCACTCTATTCACCACTATCAAGGTGCCAGAATCAATGGTAAGCCTGTAGTTGCTGTTGAGCGTACCGCCTGCCACCGCCGGAACAATTGCCTTTGGATAGGTGCCCACGCTACCTGTAGATTGGGTGCAGGTTAATGCAACCGTAATACCGGCAACATCACCCGCCAGCAAACCTGAGTATTGATAAGTCTTGTTCTCAACAGCAGTCCTTATCATACTGTCTTTGTGCACTGTCTGCCCCATCGCACGCAGCCTCATCTCTTTTTCTATAATCCTAAATGTTATGTTTGCCCCATCCTTCCATGTAACAAACCTAAATACGTGGTTAGGATACACCCATCCGCCTTTAAATTCGAGGGCATAAGAGCCTACTGTTTCGCCTTCTTTGC
>BNTQ01000172.1 GCA_025996715.1 Bacteroidia bacterium
ACAATTCTGTATATTTTTTGTAAATATCGGCAGGATTATCTAATTTTACGCCATTTGATAACCCTTTTACATTCACGTAAAAACCAAATCCGTATGCTATATCGCGCACGGATATTTGTGTGTTAGCAAGGCTAAATATGCTAACGTTATATGTTGCATCAACGACAAAATTCTAAAATCCGCGTGGAAAAATAGTTTGGAACACCAAATAGCCGAAGGAAATCTGCCTGAATATGAAATTGTACGCAATGATTTGAAACAACTTTTGACAAAATTTGGAATTATGGTATTGTGTCAATAAATTTACTACATTTGCAAAATGATACTTTTTTAACATCTTAACCATTTAGAATTGTATGCTGCTCTCTTCTGCTTTCAAAGAAATTACGGCTTTGTCGCCCAAAGATTGCTTTTATATTGTTGACCGCAAAAAAAGCGAATTTGATTACCCTCTGCACTATCATGCGGAGTACGAACTCAACTTTGTGCGCAACGCAGCGGGCGTCAAACGCATTGTGGGCGACTCCGAAGAAGTGATTGGCGATTACGATTTGGTGCTGATCACCGGCGAAGACGTTGAGCACATGTGGGAGCAGCACCAATGCCGTTCCACAGACATACGCGAAATAACCATACAGTTTTCGGACGATATGTTTTTGCCCAATTTGATAAACAAAAATTTGTTCGACAGCGTTCGCCGTATGTTTGAAAAAGCCAAAAAGGGACTTTGTTTCCCAAAAGAGGCTATAATGAGCGTGTGCGCTATGCTTGACCAACTTGCGAGCACCAAAGATTTTTATACGGTAATAGATTTTTTGACCATTTTGTACAAACTTTCGCTGTTCACCGACCGCTCCAAAACCCTTGCCAGCGATAGTTTTGTGCACCACAAGCGAGAGGGCATCGAAAGCAAGCGCGTGCACAAAACAAAAGTGTTCATCAACGAGCACTACAAAGAGGAGTTGCGGCTGACACAGTTGGCCGAATTGTGCAAAATGTCGCCGGGGGCATTCAGCCGCTTCTTTAAACTCCAAACAGGCAAAGGTTTGATAGAGTATATCATTGATGTGCGGCTGGGACAGGCTGCCCGTATGTTGGTCAATACCACCGCCTCCGTTACCGAAATCGGCTACGACTGCGGATTCAACAATCTTTCCAATTTCAACCGCTTGTTTCGTCAGCGAAAAAATTGTTCGCCCAAAGAATTTAGAAATAATTTTTACAAAACAAAGGTGCTAATTTGAAAAATTATCCCTAAATTCGCACCGTTTTTAATTTTAAACCTTAAATTGTAAATTTTAAATTGTAAAGAAAATGAGCCTATTCTCCGACCGCCTGCAAGCGGTAACTACCGAACACGAAGCGTTGATAACACGCAAAAACACGCCTATATTACCCGGCAACGGTATCTACGAGCGTTATCAAAACCCTGTGCTCACGCGGCATCACACACCGCTCGCGTGGCGTTACGACTTAAACGCTGCCACCAACCCGTTTTTGATGGAACGCTTTGGCATTGGCGGCACTTTTAATGCAGGGGCAATCCAATGGAAAGGCAAGTATTTGCTGGTAGCCCGCGTGGAAGGTGCCGACCGCAAATCGTTTTTTGCCGTAGCCGAAAGCCCCAATGGTGTGGACAATTTTCGCTTTTGGGACTACCCCATCACCATGCCCGAAACCGACAGCCCCGCCACCAACATCTATGATATGCGGCTCACCGCGCACGAGGATGGCTGGCTCTACGGCGTGTTTTGCGCCGAGCGCAAAGACCCCGCCGCGCCCGCAGGCGACCTCTCGTCGGCAATCCAGCCGTTTGAAAAAACTACGTTGGACACATCGCCCACGCGCTCGCTGTCGATGGGGGCAATGAGGTGGCCTGCCGGCTCGGCAATCACGCGGTTGGGCTGTGCCAAATCGGTGAGGTACATATAGAGCACATAGCGCAATCCGGCAGCGCATCCGCGCACGCCGTGAGCAAGGTGCAGCCAGCCTTGCGGCGTTTTGATAGGATGCGGACCTTCGCCATTTTTCACTTCTTTGATGGTGTGATAGTGCCGCAGGTTGATAATTTTTTCGTCCTTTACTTCGGCGTGCGTAATGTCATCCACCAATGCCCAGCCAATGCCGCCGCCGCTTCCGGCGTCAATAAACCCATCTTGCGGGCGGGTGTAGAGTGCATATTTGCCGTCCACAAATTCGGGATGCAGCACCACATTGCGTTGCTGGCTTTTGGTTTTGAGGTCGGGCAGGCGTTCCCATTTGACCAAGTCGCGGGTGCGGGCAATTGCCGCTGTTGCTGTTGCCGACGAGAGGTCGCCTGCG
>BNTQ01000173.1 GCA_025996715.1 Bacteroidia bacterium
TTTTATCGAAATAACCGAAGAAATAAAAACATTGCATCAATTATATATCACAGAAAAAGCATTGGGAAAAGCCAGCGAAAACGATGCTTACCACATTGCCTTGGCTTCTGTAAATAGGATAGACTGCCTGATTAGTTGGAATTTCAAACATATTGTCAATTTTGATAAAATTAAACTATTCAATGCCATTAATATGCGTTTTGGGTATCCGTTAATAGATATACGTTCCCCATTAGAATTTTTAAAAATATAAAAATATGAAAACAGCAGCAATTGAAGGATTTCACACGGTTGAATTTTTTCGCACCATAAAAGAGAAAATGGCAAAAGCCACAGAAGGGATGTCATTACAAGAGAGACGCAATTTTTTTCAACAAATGCGTGAAGGGCAAATTAGTTTAGCATAGCCCTTGCCGCCCAAGCCGCCACTGCAACCACAAAAAAGCCACCACGCGCATGTCATTTTGAGCGTAGCGAAAAATCTGTTACACAGCGTAGAGACGCGGCGCGCCAAAACTGCCTAAAACCCAAGCCAGTAAAGCAATAGGCAAAATCCACAATTGTTAAATTACGTTAAAAGTAAAATCTTTTTATTAAAATGTATCGCGAATTTAATAAATTATATTACCTTTGCAAAAATTCTACTTCATACTTGTTATGTAAGGCAAATTTTTGCAAAGGTTTTTTTAAAGTTGTCTAATTTAAACGAACGTTTAAATTAGACAATTTTTTGTTATTTTTATATTTTTCTAATCTATTGAAAACCAGAGACTTATGTCTTTGGTTTTTTCTTTTTTACCCTTCCAATTTTGTCTAATTTAAACGTTCGTTTAAATTAGACAAAAAACAAAAATAGTTTTATTATTTGATAATTAAAAGAATTACAAAATGAAAACGAAAAAACTTTTTATTTGTTGCGCGGCTGCTGTAATGGTAGCGACGGCGGCTGTGCCTGCTGCGGCGGCAACTCCTCCGTCCATCTCAAAAATTACGCCCAACCTGGGTACTACCGCAGGCGGCAACACGGTTACCATCAAAGGGCAAAACTTTTTACCAAGCGGCAGTTACACCGATGGTACTAACTTTTATGTCCCTATGGACTATCTGACTTATAGGGGTAATGAGGGAATTAATGCCACTGGTATAACTACAACTACAGGAGACCTGATCGCGGAGGCAAGATATGCTTCAAGTCCAAGTATAGTCTATTCAAACTGGGTAAATTTACTGATGATTCATGGTGCAACAACCATGGAACAGTCGATATATTTTCAATTTAATAATAGCGGAAAGATATATGCCAGAGTGGGTAACGACCTTGTTACGACTGTAATGGATGACCATCAACCTCATATCATTAAACTATCCATGCCCGACAAAAAAGCATGGTACGATGGTAATCAAATACTTTCTTCTTCATCAACAATAGGCTCTAAAGGAACTGTTAACTTTGGTAGCAATTTCATTGGCAAATTGTATTATATCAAAATATGGAAAGGTGGATTGCTTCATACCCTTGTACCCGTCTATAACGCATCTACGGGCGAGGGCGGGATGTTTGATGTGGATGATAATGTTTTTTACGGCTCATCTACGAGCAGCAAATTTGTGGGCTTGTCTGTAACATTTGGCAGCAACTCTGCCACCAACGTTACCGTGCTCAACGACAGCACTGTTACCTGCACCGTGCCCCCAAGCACCTTGCCCGGCACCGATAGAACATCCCCTTACCGCGAAGGCACCGTGAATGTGGCGTTAATAGTAAATGATGCTACGGTGGGAACGTTGTCCAACGGCTACACCTACCGTGCGCCAATGTTCGCCGGCAACATCAATCCCACCCAAGGTGCTATCAGCGGCGGCAACACTGTAACCATTACAGGGTATAACTTTGAGCCTGAACCGTATTATGTTGCTTTTACGCCCCATGTATCGTTTGACGGCATTGTTGCCACCGATATGATGATAGTGAGCAACACCTCCATCACCGCCAAGGTGCCCGCTCACTCAATAGGCACGGTGGATGTGAGTGTGAACAACGGTGCCGAAACCGATACACTAAAACTCAGTTACACCTATCTGCCCGATACCATTACCGTAACTCCGCGCGATACCTTCAAAATTTACGGCACCGCCGACCCTGTGATACCTTACACCTTAACCGACAAGGGCGGTCATGATATGACAGGCGCAACCGTTGGCAGTTTTGACCGCGCAGCAGGCGAAGATGTTGGCGAATACCGCCTCACTTTTAATCCCGCCGATTGGACATTTGCCGACCACGTGTTTAAGTTTG
>BNTQ01000174.1 GCA_025996715.1 Bacteroidia bacterium
TTTTTGCCGCATAACTAACTTGCTGAGTTGCTTGCAGTTGATTGTAAAAAAACGTTTCGCGCACATTGCCAATATCAACGCTTTCGTCTGCCAAAGCATAAATATAATTTGTGTTTTGCAAATAAATTTTTTCAGGTTTTACCATTTGCCGCAACGCCGTAGCATCTTTGTGCAAAAGCAAAACCGAATGCGCTTTTTCGAGCATCGCAAGGTAATTCATCAAACTCACTCTCGTAATATCAACCATTTGGCTCAATTGCGAGATATTTGGCGTAAAAGGCACCATACCCGAAAGTATGTAAAACAACTTTTTTATCCGCCCGATGGAATACAAATCAATATTTTCTACGGCAGGTAAATCCGATTCCACAATCGTGTTAAAAGTTTGCATCACGCGCTCGTGATAACCGCTTGCATCTTCCTTGTAATAAGGGTAATAGCCATATTTCAAATAGTTTTTGAAGGCAGGAATAATTTTGATTTTTTTAGAAATTTTATTGGCAATTGCAAGGTGATTTTTCAAAATTTCTGCCAGCGTAAATGCGGGTTGCTCTTTCTCTAACAAGCCTTCGTAAATCAAAAACTCACGAAACGACATTCCAAACAATTGATAATGCCGCACACGACGGCTCAAATCGGCGTTTGCCCGAAAAATTTTTAGCATCGACGAGCCTGTAAAAACAATTTTCAGTCGTGGAAAATCGTCGTAGATATTTTTGATTTCCTGTGCCCAATTGGCATATTTGTGCACTTCGTCAATGTAAAGTGTTTCACCGCCGTTCAGGTAAAACTCGTCTGCCAAAGCATATAAGTTGTGGGTCGAAAAGTAGATATTATCCAAACTTGCATATAAAACCGTTTGGGGTTGTGCGCCGTAATTTTCTTTTATATATTGCAAAAACATAGTCGTTTTGCCGCTACCGCGCGCACCCGTGATAGCAATAAGTCGGTTTTTCCACGATATTTTAGGACTTAAATACCTCTGAAATACCAAGTCCGTTTCTTCCAACTTGCGATAAAATGCAGAAAATAGTTGTTTCATACTCAATTAAATATATTTTCCGCAAAGATACAAATGTATTTTTTAAAATACAAATTTTATTTAAAATTGTATTCTATAAAATACAAAATAATGTGTAAATTGTATTTTATAGAATACAATAATACTTATTCCAATGGTTTATGCTGAAACTGCTTTCTAATGGCATTACTATTTTTATCCCATTTCCTTGTTTTTCGCAGGGCTGTTAAGTTATCGTATAAATTGTTGATAATGAACGAATAAGGTAATAAGGTTGGGAAGATATGTGTCGTTTTTGCTACTAAGGTTGCTTTATAGAAATAAGGTTTTCCTATTGGCAAATTCGTAGTAATCAACAAAATAAGGGAAAAACCTTATTCTTTTCAAATAACCTTAGTAGCCAAGACCGCCCTATCCGTGCCGATTCTACCTGCAAAAATAGATATTTTTTCAATTTGGCGTTCATAATGTAACCATCACTTATCCAATTGATACAGCGCAAAACAATAGGCGCCGGTGGCCATTGCCAACGAATCGCCCATACGGCTGATGCCAATGCCTGTGCGCTTTGTAGGGTCGTACAGCGCGCTAATGTTGGTGTTGGGAATGCTCACTTTTTGTGAAGTGTTGGCTGCAAATTGCTGCAAATCGGCGGTGCTCTCCACATCGTAGGCAGTGAGTTCGCTGCGATGCATTCGTGCAGTGCTATCGGCGCGCCCCAATGTAGAGTTAATAGTGGCAATCATTGCGGGGGCAAACAATTTGTAGGCACCTGTTACGCCGCCGCCAATTACCACCAAACCGTCCACCAAGTTGAGTGCCGTTATGAGCGCATCGCCCAACGATTCGCCCAGTCGCTCAAAAGTGCGCAAAGCCGCAGTGCGATTGCCTTCCCGCTTGCCCACGGCAATTTCATACACCTCCAACGAAGATATTTCCGCAGTAGTTTTTGCCTCTTCGCGATACATCCGTATCACGGCGGCACTGTTCACGCCGTCTTCGGCAATGCAGTCGGGCAGGCAGTCATCGCCGCTACAAAAATCTGATAGGGGTAACGCTTGGAACCGGCTTTGGGTGCGGCATTGTGCAAGATGGCAAACTCAGCGTGGGCGACAATTCTTCTGCTGCCGAAATTTGGTGTATGCGCAGCAACAGCCTGCCCGACTGCATTGCCGAAGACGGCGTGAACAGTGCCGCCGTGATACGGATGTATCGCGAAGAGGCAAAAACTACTGCGG
>BNTQ01000175.1 GCA_025996715.1 Bacteroidia bacterium
AACCAGTGCCCGGCGCAACCACGCTCGCTGCGAATAATTACAATTTGTGTGCCAACGGCAGCGCAACAATGACGGCTACCACTGTAAATTACGTGAACACCTATACCTACAATTGGTACAGGGACGGCGCAACAACACCCACCCGCAGCGGCTCTACAAGTCGCACCGAAAACTACGCGGCAGAGGGCGGCATATTGCAAGCAGCGTGGAAAGTAGCAGCAGTGGACAATGGCTGCACGGCTGCAATGAGCAACGAAATCACCATCAAAAACAACCAGCCCACGATGAGTGCGGCGTTTACGGCGAATACGTTTACATCTGGGTTACAGGTTAGGTTGTCAAATATGGTAAATGTGAATACAAGTACTATTGCATTCTCTACAAAAAACCTATCTTCGGGTGCAACTCTAAGTCGTACTGCATCAGTTTCGGGTGATGTATATACAATTGCATTCACAGGTACACCAGCAACTGTAAATTATGAATTGACCGTAACATTTAGCGACAATCAACTTGGGCAATGTAGTAACACGATTATAGTAGGAACCTTCGGTAGAAATAGTAGTACTTACACTGTAACTTCAGGTTCTGTTCAATCTGCATCTGCACCACAGGGCGCAGGATTACCGCAAACTCTATCATTGACAAAAACAACAACTGCACCCGATTACGATGACGAAGCAGAACGCCTATACCGCGAATATGTAGCAGGGCTGCACAATGATGAACATTTGGCGTTCTTAGCACCCACATATACCGGCATCAATGATGCTGTGAAATTGTTGATTTATAGCAAACAAACCGAACAGGTAAAGGTAACAGTGCGCAGCGTGATGGGCGAGGTGGTCTCGACACAAAATGTTTACCTAAATGGCGACATCACCGAACATTGGCTACAGTCTTATGACAAACCGCAAGCCGCCGGAATGTATTTTGTTGTAATTACCTACGCCAACGGCAAGCAGGAAACGTTGAAAGGGGTCATCAAATAAAAAAAGTTTGCCGTATTAACGTTTTTTAACGCAAAAAATTTTGAAAAACACGTGTATAAAATATAACTTTGCACGTGTTTTTTAATAACGGAACTTTTATTTTTGAAATTATGAACTCAGCAACACCCACAAAACTGACATTGGTATTAGAAAATTACATTGTTCAGTCAGCCAAAGAATATGCCCGCGCACAGGGTACTTCTATATCAAAATTGGTAGAAAATTACTTTTATGCACTGACAAAAAAAAGAGGTGCGCAGAAAAGTAGTATTCGCGAAATTACGCCATTTGTAGCAAAATTAAAGGCAGGCATTACGCTCCCTGCAGATTTTGACTACAGAGAGGATATTGCGGAGTATTTGGAAGAAAAATATAAATAAGGACAAAATTATGTTAGTGTTTTTAGATACCAATATATTGTTGGATTTGCTGCTCGAAAGAGAGCCTTATTGCACGCCTACTGCCTATCTTGTGAGTTTGGCAGACAAAGGAAAAATACGTCTATCTATATCTTCGCTCACGGTTGCCAATGCCAATTATACTTTGAGCAAACGTATGGGTATAGGCAAAGCGCGTTTGTTGTTGCAAAATGTTTGCGTATTGTGCGCCGTTACAAGTGTTGATGAACAAGTGATAAAAAAGGCGTTATTTTCAAAATTCGAGGATACGGAAGATGCGATACAATATGAAAGTGCATTGTCGGCTCGGGCAGATGTTATCATCACTCGCAATCCAAAGGATTTTAAACATTCGGAATTACCAACAATGGATGCACAAGAGTTTTTGACGTGGTATGAATTGAACGAGAAAAATAATTAGTATGAAAAATTAACCTATTATCAATTACAATTATGAAACAGAAACTATTTACCGCAGCCGTTGCCATAGTAGCAACGATGAGTGCCTGCACCTCGCGGGAAAAATTATATCTTTCTTTGCTCAACTCTATGGCTTCGGTATTAGGTTGCCCATCCACCAATATCGCGGCATCACCGCCTGTGGCATTGACCAGCAAGGTATTCATATTCCCATTCTCATCTTGCGCTTCAATGGGCAATACATACGTCCGCTGCGTGCTAATAGCACTCGTTTTTATGGTATCCACAGCATCCAAATTTACGGTGCTGCTCAAAATCGGGCTGCGGTTGGCACTGCGGTAATAATTTTCGGTGGTGCAGGCACTCATCGTTGCTACTATGGCAACGGCTGCGGTAAATAGTTTCTGTTTCATAATTGTAATTGAT
>BNTQ01000176.1 GCA_025996715.1 Bacteroidia bacterium
AATGAACAATCCCAATGAAACCTACGATGCACGCATTGAGGTGTATTACGTCAAAAATGCCGAAGGCGTTTCAACAATGACACCTCGTCTGCATTTCAAAAAACCAGAGTTGAATATTGCGTCAACTTTTTCTTTGCCTACCTACCTTAAACGCGAACTTCCGCTTTCGCCCGGCGATGTTACCAACAACAAAATAGAGATGCTTACATTGGTTGGAAACGACGAAGTACGATTAGCCCTCAACGAGGCTGCAGTTATGGAATTGCGCACGTTTGGCGAGTTGCGCACTCCTATTGCAGGCGAGGGCGGAAAGTATGAATATGCTGTGAGCGCAAAGGTAGAGAACAACTATATCCAAAAGTTGATTTTTACACAAAAAGGAAAGGTAGAACTGTCGCCCGCAGATATTACGCAGTTAAAAGAAACGGGACGGCTTGACCGCACTATCAAAGTGGGCGAAGGTATGAACGAACGTCAGTATTTTATGGCTGTGGACAAAGACCTTAACAAGTTATCTTTTGCGCCTACTACTGTTCTATCTATTGCGCCTACTTTCAAAAATAGACTTTCGTATCAAAATGAGCAAGACCTTTTGGCAGGCAAGAAAACAACTATCAAAATGCCTGACAAAGACGGCTTGCACGACGTGAAAGTTTACTTTGACCCTGTGTATAAAAAATTGAAATTTGAGTCAGTCAATCAAAGCGAGCCAAAACAGGAACAAAAACAAGAGCAAAAGCAAGAGCAAAAAGTGCCACAAAAAGCCGTGCGCTCACAAGCCTTGCAAAACGTAGAAAAACATACGCAACAACAGACTGAGACAAAAGCCCCTGCACAGAAACAGAAACGCGGACAGTCTTTGTAATTACAATTTAATTTATTGAATTATGGCAACAATTGACAAAAAAGCAATAGAAGAAACTATCCTGTTAGACAGTGAAAGGCGCATTTTTCCACGTTTAGAAACGGTTTTTAGAAACTTTGAGGAAGTTGCCAACGACCCGCAAAATTCGCCTGTATTGCGTGATTTTAAGGATAATTGCAAGGTTTCAATAAAGCAATGGACAAACGGCAAAACACCTGACGAGGAAAAATTTGTGCTTGATACTTTTGAGAAAGTAATCAGTGATTTTGCAAAAGAATATCTTACCAAAAATCCCAATATGGTAGAGAATTTTAAGCAATTGCAAAGTCAAAATATCTTTCCACAAGTTAATAAGCAAACACCCGCGCCGTCTGTTGCAGAAACGAAAAAAGAGGATGGGCGCATTAAGAAAACGTGGGAAAGCATTAAAAAAGCAGGTGGTGCGCTTTTGTCCTCTCTTTTTTCGTACAAGCCGCCAAAGTTAGTGGAAGATGTTGCAATCGTTGCAGAATTTATGTTGGACGTGCTCTTTGGCGGTATAAAAGGCTTGATAAATGAAGTAAAACCTGATAACAAGCAAGAACAAACGACCACACAGCAACAAACACAAGAACAGCAACAAGAGCAAATACAGCCTCTTCTTATCAAAGCAGAAGAAATAAAAAAGTGGACGCCCGAATTGGCAATGCAGGCGGTCAAAGAAAATGGCAATAACTTAAAACACATCCCCGAAAAGATGGTTACCCAAGACCTTTGTTTTGCGGCTGTAGCCAATAAGGGTGAGGCTTTGCAATTTGCGTTGGACAAATTTAAGAACGCGCCGCTGTGCGACCACGCGATGAAAGAAAACCCAAAATTGGCATTTCTCTACGTCCCCGACAGTGTGAAAACGCCAAAAATGTGTGAGACCGCAGTAACCGCCGATGGCAGAAATTTACAGCACGTACCCAAAGAGCAAATAAGCAAAGACTTATGCAAAACTGCTGTACAAAACTTTGGTAAGAGTTTGGAGTTTGTGCCGCGCATTTTGTGCGACAAAGAGATGTGTATGTTAGCCGTAACGCAAGAGGGCACGAACTTAAAGTTTGTCCCCGACAATCTTAAAACCAAATCATTGTGCACGGCAGCGCAGGAAAATTCAACGCAAAATTTGAATGAATATTTTCCTAAAAATGGCTTTGTTGCAGAAAAATGTGTTCGTTCCGCAGCCTTGCAAGCAGTCAATAAAATGCCCAAAATAGAAACAGGCGAAACCTCACAACAACAGAGACAACAAACTCAATTAAAAGTCGCTTAAAATGGCAAAAAGCAAAGACACAAAAGAACTTATTTACTTAGGTTTTGCAGGAATAGCCATA
>BNTQ01000177.1 GCA_025996715.1 Bacteroidia bacterium
CAAGCAACGACCCCCTCATTGTGATTGACGGATTGGCTATGGACAACGAAGGCATCAAAGGCGTTGCCAACCCTTTGGCAATGGTCAATCCCCACGATATCGAAACATTCACGGTGCTCAAAGACGCTTCGGCAACTGCCATTTACGGCTCGCGCGCATCCAACGGCGTGATTATTATCACCACCAAAAAAGGATACGTGAGTTCCAAACCACAGGTGTATTACGAAGGCAATCTGTCGGTTTCTACTTTGATAAAACGAATGGATGTGCTCACCGGTGACGAAATCAGGGGGTATACAGAACTGTTAAATTACAGTACAAGTGCTATGAATACACTTGGCGATGCAAACACCGATTGGCAAGACCAAATTTACCGCACTGCCATAGGCACCGACCATAACCTAAGCGTATATGGCGGCACCAAATTTATGCCCTATCGCGCATCGGTGGGCTATACCAACCAAAACGGCATTATCAAAACCAGCAATATGCAGCGTGCCACTGCTTCGTTCAATCTCAATCCTACATTTTTGGACAAACATTTGACCTTTAATATAAATGGAAAGGGAATGTATATTATCAACCGCTATGCCGATGGCGGCGTAGTGGGTGCTTCGTTGTCAATGGACCCTACAATGCCTATTTATGAGGATGACCCACAGTATGGCGGTTTTTATCAGCGCAAAAATCCAAGCAACTTTAACGACCCTGAATGGGCTACTACTATCAATAATCAAACGACCTATAATCCTTTGGCTACATTGGAGTTGAAAGACGACCGCGCTAAATCTTATGACGTGATGGGCAATATCGAAGCCGATTACAAAATTCACGGATTTGAAGATTTGCACTTGCACGCCAACTTGGGCGGCGATTATGCAACAGGAAAACAGACCACCGTAAATTCTCCTTATTCGTCGTCCGACCACTATTACGGCTGGGATGGCTACGAAACCAAAAATAAATACAACCTATCGTTCAACGCTTATGCTCAATACTACAAGGATTTGGGCAAGCACCACATTGATGCTATGGCGGGTTATGAGTGGCAGCATTTCTACAATGATGGAAATAATAGTGGCAGCGGGCACTATCAACTTACCCACAAAGACCCCAAATTGGCAGGGACGGAATACAATAGAACCACCAACAAGTGGGCTACCGAAAGTTATTTGGTATCGTTTTTTGGCAGGGTCAATTATTCGTTTTTGGGTCGCTATTTGCTCACCGTGACCGTGCGTGAGGACGGCTCGTCGCGTTTTGCGCCCGACTATCGTTGGGGTTTGTTCCCCTCTGGGGCTTTGAGTTGGAAAATCAAAGAAGAAAGTTTTTTGCAGGATGTAACGTGGCTGTCGGCACTGAATTTGCGTTTGGGCTATGGCAAAACAGGACAGCAAAACATCAATCAGGGCGATTATCCTTACATGCCAATGTATGTGATGAACAAGCAACACGCCTACTATCCTTTGGGTAATTTGGATGCCGATGGCAACTACATTTATTATGACACACACCGTCCAAGTGCAGTGAATGAAAAAATTACATGGGAAACTACCACTACCTATAACGTGGCTCTGGACTACGGTTTTTTGAAGGGACGTATTACCGGCAGCATTGATTATTACTACCGTGTTACCGATGATTTGATTAACGTAGTGGATGTACCGGCGGGGGCAAATTTCAAAAATAGAGTCATCAGTAATATCGGTTCGCTTACCAATAAGGGTATTGAATTGTCGTTGAATGCTATGGTAATTCAAACCAAAGATTTTACGTGGGATGCCGGCTTTAATTTTACCCACAACACCAACGAAATTACCAAATTAACTACAGGCACAGGCGAAGGTTATTATATTCCCATAGGCGGCATTTCGTCGGGCACAGGCAACAACATACAAGCACACCGTGTGGGCTATGCAGCCAATTCGTTTCTGGTGTATGAAACCAAAAAGAATGAAGATGGCGAGTATTACTTTGTTGACCGCGCCGGCGGTCCCGACGGCAGTCCCGATGGAAAAATCAATGCCGACGACTTGTATATGTTGCATAACGCTGCGCCCGACTATATGATAGGTTTCACTTCAAAATTCACCTACAAAAAATTTGACTTGGGTTTCTCTTTGCGTGCCAACATAGGCAATTATGTCTATAACGACGTATTGGCAAGCAGTTTGCAGAGTGTA
>BNTQ01000178.1 GCA_025996715.1 Bacteroidia bacterium
TTGTGTTTTTGCATTAGTGGGACACAGGTACTATAGTAGGAACCCTGCTGTCTGAAACGGGATTTGCAGCGGCTTATTGATGGGTCGCTGGTTGCTTGATAACTGCTCGCTGTAAAAGGCGGGCTTTTTTTGTCCTTTATGCAGCGTTTTTTTTAACGCACAACCCGAAGGGTTGAATATACATAACCGCCAGCGAAAATGGCGGAAAACGCAGCGCAGGTGGTAGAGACGCGGCGCGCCACGTCTCTACACGATACCACACAAAAAAAACAGCGAGAACAGTTGCCCTCGCCGTCTTTTTGCATACTACTATAAAAAACCTTATAGAAATAAGGTTTTTTATAGTAGTAAGCAATAAAATAATGGCAAAACCTTATCTTTCTAAACAACCTTAGTAGCCAATAAAATACCCTTGTAATTGAACCTTATTACCTTATTTGCAACGAATGAATAATTGAGAGTGGAGAATTGAATGCTGTGAATTGACAGCGAATAGTTATCAGCAACCAGCGAGTACCCTCTGACTATTTTAATATTATTTAACTGCTTTGTGCGAAAATAAATTGTAAAAAAATTTTAGGTAACAAAAATGTTACCTATCTTTGCAGGGTAATTAAAACGAATTATTATGCCAACCATTATTTCTTTTGCAGGATTAAAATTTAGGGTTTATACCCGCGAACACAAACCTATGCACGTTCACGTTGTGAGTAGTGATGGTGCCGCTAAATTCAATTTAGAAGGTGTTATTACTTTGGTAGAAAACAAAGGATTGACATCAAAACAAATTTCTAAATCAAAAGAAATTATTGCAAAGAATATTGATAACATAAGGAGAGAATGGAAACGTATAGTACAAATCGAATAATATAATTTATTATGGAAGCAAAAAAAGTATGGTTTACGGATAACAGGATTTATATCCAAACCGAAGATGGTAAGCATTTGTGGCAATCGTTGCTATGGTATCCACGCCTGATGGATGCTACGGATGAGCAACGTGCAGACTACGAGTTGGAGCCTTTTGGAATACATTGGGAAACGATAGATGAGGATGTTTCATACGAAAGTTTTTTGTACAAAGAACACGAACCTGTTACAGACTTATCGCGTGCGTTGAAATCGTTTCCTGAGATAAATATTTCGGGTGTAGCACGCCAAATGGATATACCCCGCAGCCAAATGGCGGCTTACATTTGCGGTGCAAAAAATCCGTCTATCAAACGAAAAAAAGAAATAGAAACTCATTTGCATACCTTAGGAAGGCGTTTGATGAAAGTAAGTGTATAATAACGCCCTACGGAGAAAAAAACGCACAACCCGAAGGGTTGAATTTGCATAACCGTAGGCAAGCGCAGCGCAGCCTACGGAAAACGCAAGCACCGCACACGGCGCGCGGCGGGCAACCGTTTTTCAAGGCTTTGTCTCTGCTCCGCGCGCTGTGCGCTACTGTCGCTATTTATCCCCAACGCGATGCGTTGGGCTGAATTAAACTGCGCCTTTGGCGCGGACGGTGTGCCCCACTTATTTTATACCATTACGCCCCGAAGGGGCAACTTAATTCAGCGTAGGGCAACGCCCTACGGAGAAAAAATAATGGAAAATTTAACCGCACAACCCGAAGGGTTGAATATACATAACCGCCAGCGAAACTGGCGGAAAACGCTGCGCAGGTGGTAGAGATGCGGTGGTAGAGACGCGGCGCGACACGGCTCTACACGATACGGAACACAAAAAAAACAGCGAGAGCAGTTGCCCTCGCCGTCTTTTTGCATACTACTGGAAGTTCTGTCACAGTACAAATGGTTATTGTATCATCGCACTGGCAATAATGCGGCGCACATAAATTACATTTCCATCAAAGTTGTAGATAATAGCCATTTTTTTGTAATAAGTAACGCGAGTACCAAATCCATAAAGCCGTTGAATGTTTCTATTGGGGCTAATTGTAATAGATGCACCATAAAAAGACAAACCATCTATGGCATCCAATAATCCCATTCTATAACGGACTGCCGTCATAGGTGCAAAAATTTTATAGGCAATGTAATCGTACAATTCCTCTATATCCATTTTGGCTTCAAATGAAATATAAACAGGATATTTCATACGCTACAAAATGAATTAAAAAGATGGGCACACTTTTCCGCGTTGGGCATACTCGGCTTGCAAGGC
>BNTQ01000179.1 GCA_025996715.1 Bacteroidia bacterium
AGAAGTCAAAAAAGTCGGTGTGAGCCGTAAATTTACTGTTTGTTTCAAAACATTCGCGTATCAGTTCCGCGCCGTTTTTCCTGCCCAAAGCCCAAAGAAATTCCTCGAAATCAAGCGGATAAAGCACAATCCTGTCAATCTTGCCGACAGGGAACGAAAATTTTGAGCGATTGAGCGTAACGCCCAAAAGACTTCCTGCCGCAGCAATGTGATATTGCGGCGCATCTTCGCAAAAATATTTCAGCGAAGTCAAAGCCCGCTCACAGGCTTGAACTTCGTCGAAAATCAGCAAGGTGTCATCAGGTAAAATGGATTCACCCTTTTTGACCGACAACTCCCGAATAATTCGGACGGGATTCAAATCACGCTCAAAAATCTCGTGCAATTCGGAAAAATTTTCAAAATTCAGATAAACGACATTTTTGTAATGCGCTTTGCCAAATTCCAACAAGCCATACGTTTTGCCAACCTGACGTGCTCCGGTAACTATCAATGGCATTCTGCTTGCAGAAATTTTCCATTTCAAAAGTTGTTGTGTAAATTTACGTTCCATTTTATGTTGTTTCACTACATTTTTATGTTCCTAAAAATGCAAATATACAACATTTTTTTGAACTAACGAAATTTTTTGACTGAATTTTGGGTGCAGACACTACGCCGAACAAGAGTGCACGGTGTGTTTAAAAAAGATTATCATTTTGTTTTAATGCCATTACAAGCGATAGTGCAGCCAGTGCTTGTGCGGCATCGTGGGTGTACTTCATATAGTTTCTCTGCGAATATCAGCAAGCATATCAGAAGTCGAAGCCCCATCAACAGAAGGAACCGATTTGATGTCAGACCAGCGCACACGATTTTTTTGTTCCGGCATAGAACGCATCGGATGTTGATATCTATACTGCATAAACAGCACATAACTGTATAACTGATCCAATACTTTGGGAGAAGTTATCTTATTGATTTCACGAACAAGCATCTCTGTCATATTTTTCTAAAATTAGAATGTTTACGGTGCAAAGGTACAATATTTTTTGAACTAACGAAAATTTTGGCTTTTAATCAATTTGATTGATAATTGGGCTAAGGCGTAAAACCTCGCGCTGTTTATGGTGGATAGGCTGAACCTATCATGATAGCCGAAACAAGGTAGAACCTTGTCTCAACGGGGGATTATGGAGTTGTAATTAACGATGACGCAATAATACGGTGTACAAGTATTGTTTTGCTATTTATGGAATAAATAATTGCCATATTGGTTCACAGTTTAAGTTGATAATCAGTCCCGTAATGGTCATTTAATATTCTTTCTACATTTTTCCACACTGCCTGATGTGTATATGTTCTTTCGCTCTTGTTTTCGATGGGGGGATAGTTCAACTTCACAGACTTTGTGTGCCGTGTTAATTCTTTGACAATGTTCCTGCCCGTAGAGGTTGCTACATCTATTTCTGCGGTTACAATTGTGTTCATATCATTATTTTTTTGTTACTACAAATTTTGGCAAAATTACAAAAACATTTTCTATCTTCCAAACGATTTTTCCCAAACAATTTGCAGTAAACCCAAAAAGCACAAAAACAACAGACGGCGCGGGCTGTCTATTGGCTTTGTTACTGTTTTTGTCTATCGCCCGAATGGGCGGGATTTTAATAACCGCAGGTCATCGACCTGCGGACAAAACAGATACCCACACTACCGCCTGCAAGGCGGGATTTTAATTCAGTCCTGCCTTGCAGGCAGTAGTGCTGTGGCTCACCTTTCCCATTGTTTATTGAATGTTTAAAATAAAAAATCGCGCAGACCTTTTTAATATTGGTCTGCACGATTTTTGCTATAAGTACATCTATCTTTATGTATGTGGATTTTCTATTCTTAAATCGGGGATTTGTTTAAATTCTTGCCGTGTTTTTTGCAAATATAATTGGAAGTTATCGGCTTCCTGTGCCGTTAGAAGTCCCTTGAAACGTTGCAAACAACTTTAATGCCCCAGAGCACCGTATTGAGTATTCCCATCCCCAACAATTTTGTTGGTAAAAAGGTGGAGGTACGGCTTTATTTACCAGACGAGGGCAATGTTCCGATTGCAGAGGCGGAAACAAGAAAC
>BNTQ01000180.1 GCA_025996715.1 Bacteroidia bacterium
CGCAGAATGCGGACTATAAGTAAATCATTGGCAGGTGGGCAGATATAAATTCTGCCCGCCTGCTCAATTATGAATTATCAAATTATCTTATGAAATACATTTATTCTCTTTTAATATCCCTGTTTTGTGCAGGATACCCATTGTTCGCACAGACCTCCCAAGCGGAACTCTTTGATACTCCCGAAAAGACAGGCGGAGTATATTATGCCTATCCCGAAAAGGATATTCTGCCGCAAACGCCCGTCCCAAAAGGATACGAGCCGTTTTATATCAGCCATTTCGGGCGGCACGGGTCACGTTATTTAATTGGCGACAACGACTACAAGCAGACGCTCGATTTGTTGGCACAAGCACTGGATAGCAACGTCCTCACGCCTTTGGGCATAAGCGTATATGAGCGTTTAGCCAAAGTATGGCAGGAAGCCGAAGGACACGGCGGCGACCTCTCGCCATTGGGCGTAAGGCAGCAACGAGGCATTGCCGAGCGTATGTTTGGCGCGTACCCCGCAGTTTTTGAGGGCAATGTTAAAATGTCGGCTCGCTCAACCACCGTTGTCCGTTGCGTACTCTCAATGGACGCTTTTTGCGAAAGGTTGAAGGAACTCAATCCCGCATTGCAGATAACGCGCGAGGCAAGTGCCAAATATATGGCATATCTCAATCACCATACGCAAGAAGCCATCGCTTTTAGGTCTAAAAAAGACACGTGGCGCAAAGATTACGCCGCCTTTGAAGCCGCCCACGTGCAGCCCCGCCGCTTGGCAGCATCCCTATTTGCAGACACGGCATATCTTGCAGGCAAAATAACCCCTGCATCCCTAATGTGGGCATTGTATTGGATTGCAAGCGATATGCAGGACATAGAAACCGATGTGTCGTTCTACGATATATTTGAGAAGGAAGAGTTGTTCAACCTATGGCAATGCGTGAATTACCGATGGTATGTTAATAATGCCAATGCCGCGCAGAATGGCGGCATTATGATGGAAAATGCCAAACCTCTCCTGACCAACATACTGCACACTGCCGATGAAATTATTGCCTCCGCAGGCAAAGGTGCCACCTTCCGTTTTGCCCACGATGGTAACCTGATACCATTGGCGTTGCTGTTGCATTTGCAGGATTGCTACGGAAGCGTTTCCGAGCCGTCGGAGTTTTACAAGGCGTGGAGCGATTTCAAAGTTGCGCCTATGGCGGGCAACATACAGATTGTATTCTTCCGCAAACAAGGGTCGGGCGACATTCTGCTGAAATTCATGCTTCACGAAAAAGAAATCCTGCTCCCACCCGTCCGCAGCAATGTGCTGCCATATTATCATTGGGCGGATGTCAGGGCTTATTATCAGTCGCTATTGGATTAAATACTTGCCGTGCAATAATTAGAACGTCTCTACCATATAGGGTGGCGGCGTTTTTTGTATAGAAAATGGACTTATTGCCCATTTTGCCCAAGCAATTTGTTGTAGAACCTGACCTCGACAAAAAAGGCACACAGTTTGTTTTTTCTGACTTGGGCACTTACAAAAAAGGCGAGTGGAATGTTTACCAAGAATTAAAGCAAAAACTCATCTACAAGGGCATTCCGGAGCGTGAAATCCGTTTTGTGCACGAAGCAACCTCTGACAAAAAACGCGATGAGATGTTTAAGGATATGAACGTGGGTAAAATCCGCGTACTTATTGGCTCTACGCAAAAATTGGGTACAGGCGTGAATGCACAAGAACGCGCGGTAACAGTCCACGACTTGGACACGCCCTGGCGCCCATCGGACTTGGAACAGCGGCACGGACGGGCAGTGCGCCCAGGCAACGAAGTGGCAAAATTGTACAATAACAACACGGTGGACGTGTTTATTTACGCCACCGAAAAAACGTTGGATACTTACAAATTCAACCTTTTGCAAAATAAGCAGTTGTTTATTTCGCAAATCAAAAACAACAAACCGGGCGTGCGCAGCATCGACGAGGGCGCAATGGATGAAGATGCCGGGTTGAGTTTTGCGGAATACGTGGCTGTGCTTTCTGGTGATACAAAATTGTTGGAAAAAGCGCGTTTGGATAAGAAAATTAGTGTGTTGGAAAGCGAGCGCACC
>BNTQ01000181.1 GCA_025996715.1 Bacteroidia bacterium
GTCGTTGGAGTGTAATCGGGATAAACTAACGCCATAACACATTTTGCCCTCAAACGGAGGATGCTCTGCAACCCCGCCAATGCTGCGGGGCACAAAGGTAAAGTCCTCCACCTTCCAATCGGGATGCCCCATCACTTGAAAAGGGTAGTCGGTGCCGCGCCCCACGCTCATTATCGTCCCTTCAAAAAAGCAAAGCGAAGGGTAGAGGTACACCGCCCGCTGGTTGGGCAAGTTAGGCGACGGCGGCACAGGCAATTTGTAGGGTGTGGCGTGTGTATAGTGTCGGCATTTAATCACCGTGAGGCGGCACTGCACATCGTCTTGCAGCCATCCTTCACCATTTATCATTTGTGCCAACTCGCCCAAGGTCATTCCGTGCACCATCGGAATGGGGTGCATCCCCACAAACGAGCGGTACTGCGGTCTCAAAACAGGACCATCCACATAGTGCCCATTGGGGTTGGGGCGGTCAAGCACAATGAGTGGGATGTTGTTTTCGGCGCAAGCCTCCATCACATAGTGCAAGGTCGAAAGATAGGTGTAGCAACGCACGCCCACATCTTGCAGGTCAAACAACATCACATCAACGCCTTGCAAATGCTGGGGTGTTGGCTTCTTGCCTGCACCATAAATTGAAATAACAGGGATATTGGTTCTGCTATCCACCTCGTCGGCAATGTGAGCGCCTGCTTCGGCATTGCCTCTATAACCGTGCTCAGGCGCAAATATCTTCACCACATGCACCAAGTGGGCAGTGAGCACATCCAACAGGTGCGAGTTGCCCACACGGCTGGCTCCATGGGCAACCAAGCCCACCCGCTTGCCCATCAACATAGGCAGATATTCGGCAGTATTGGTGGCGCCTATTTGCACATCATTGGCAGCCATAGCAACGGTAGCCAGCAAAGCGGCTATCCCACAAAACAAACAGCGGCGGAGTGTTATCATCAGCGATTGCTCAAAGAGGTTTTAGTAAAAGACATCACATCAATACACAAAGTGCGAGGCAATCGACTCGTTGTTATAGACCTTGTTAATCACTTCGGCTAACATAGTGGCAGTGCTCAACACCTTTATCTTTGAGGTATCCACGTCCTTGCGCAAGGGGATGGAATCGGTTACCACAATTTCTTTGATGGTGGAGGCATTGAGGCGGTCGTAGGCATTGCCCGACAGCACAGCGTGCGTAGCAATGGGTATCACGCTCTGTGCGCCCATTTCCATAAGCACCTCAGAGGCTTTGATAATAGTGCCTGCGGTGTCTATCATATCGTCGAGCATAACCACATTGCGCCCTTCGACATCGCCAATCGCCGTGATTTCGCCCACCACATTGGCTTTTTCGCGATTCTTGTGGCAAATAATCATAGGGGTGCTCAGTATTTTGGCGTAGATGTGGGCACGCTTGGCACCGCCCATATCGGGGGCTGCCACCGATAAGTTTTCTAAGTTGAGACCACGAATGTAAGGAATAAAAATGCGAGTGGCATACAACAAATCCACCGGCACATCAAAGAATCCTTGAATTTGGTCGGCGTGCAAATCCAGCGTCATCACACGGTCAACGCCTGCTGCGGTGAGCAAATTGGCAACCAATTTGGCACCAATGGACACGCGCGAGCGGTCTTTGCGGTCTTGCCGCGCCCATCCAAAGTAGGGTATCACTGCCACTATTTTGTAGGCAGAGGCTCGCTTGGCAGCATCTATCATCAACAGCAGTTCCATCAAATTTTCGGTGGGAGCAAAGGTGGACTGGATGATGAACACCGTGCAGCCGCGCACACTTTCGTCGTAGGCAGGCTGAAATTCGCCATCGCTAAAATCCAGCACCGAACTGGCGCCCAATGATGTGCCAAATTGAGTAGCAATCTGGTCGGCAAGGTAGCGCGAAGCGCGCCCGCAAAAAAACTTCATCTGATGAGTAGGTAGCATTTTTTTTAATTGAGAGTTGAGAATTGAAACCTGAAACTTGAAACCTGAAACTTGAAACTCTTATTTAATGATATCCGAAATACAATCCAAAATCTGCTCTCTCCCTGCGC
>BNTQ01000182.1 GCA_025996715.1 Bacteroidia bacterium
CGGAGAGACACTGACCTCACCTACGGATTTTGCGTGGACAGCGGCTTTTGACAGTCCCACTGCCGGCACCACCAAAACAGTAACCGTAACAGTAACGCTCAAAACGAGCACGCTGGCAAGCAACTACACTTTGCCTGTTACCACGGCGACTAAAGCAAATCAAACCATTGCTATCAATACCTCTCAGAGCACGCCGACCATTAGCCCGAGCGGACCCCTCACCAAGACCTACGGTGATGCCGCCTTTACCATCGCTGCTACCGGCGGCGAGAGCACTGCAGGCTACTCATGGCGCAGCAGCAACACCATTGTAGCCAAAGTGGTAGCCACCGGAAACCCCACCACGGTAAGTCTTACCGGTGCAGGTTCAGCCACCATTTATGTCAAAAAGTTGGCTGATACTAATTATGGCGCATCCGCCGAAACAAGCATAGTGCTGACGGTGAACAAAAAGCCGGTAACAATAACGGGCATCTCGGCGAGCACTAAATTTTACGACGGCACCACCACCGCCGCTGTGAGCGGCACCGCCACCATTAGCGGCAGGGTGGGTAGCGACGTAGTAACAGTAACGGCTTCGACAGGCACCGCCGTCTTTACCAATAAGAATGCGGGCACCGGCAACAAGACGGTAACTTTTAGCGGCTTTACTTTGGGCGGCACTCATGTTACCAACTATACGCTGAGCGCACAGCCGGCGAGCGTTACTACGGCTAGCATCTTCGCCAAAACGCTCACCGTAACAGCGGGCAACAAGAGCAAAAAACAAGGGAGACCCCATCCGGCGTTCACGCTAAGTTACAACGGCTTTGTAACCGGCGAAAATGAGAATAACTTTGGGGGCACTCAACCCACAGTCGGCACCACAGTAGCAGCAGACACCAGCCCCGAAGGGACGTATCCGGACACTATAAAGGCATCGGGCATCCATATCGGCGGTTTGAACAAAGTGCTTGTCCCAATACATATCGTGCTCGCTCAGCCATTGCAAATCCTCAAGGTCGCAAATGTGGTAGGGGTCGGCAGGCGTGCCTGTTCCGCTGCAAAAGGCAGAGGTGATGGTGAGCGTGCCCGGAATGTAGTTAAAAGCATAGTTACCGGATACTCCGCCCGATGCCTTTATAGTGTCCGGATACGTCCCTTCGGGGCTGGTGTCTGCTGCTACTGTGGTGCCGACTGTGGGTTGAGTGCCCCCAAAGTTATTCTCATTTTCGCCGGTTACAAAGCCGTTGTAACTTAGCGTGAACGCCGGATGGGGTCTCCCTTGTTTTTTGCTCTTGTTGCCCGCTGTTACGGTGAGCGTTTTGGCGAAGATGCTAGCCGTAGTAACGCTCGCCGGCTGTGCGCTCAGCGTATAGTTGGTAACATGAGTGCCGCCCAAAGTAAAGCCGCTAAAAGTTACCGTCTTGTTGCCGGTGCCCGCATTCTTATTGGTAAAGACGGCGGTGCCTGTCGAAGCCGTTACTGTTACTACGTCGCTACCCACCCTGCCGCTAATGGTGGCGGTGCCGCTCACAGCGGCGGTGGTGGTGCCGTCGTAAAATTTAGTGCTCGCCGAGATGCCCGTTATTGTTACCGGCTTTTTGTTCACCGTCAGCACTATGCTTGTTTCGGCGGATGCGCCATAATTAGTATCAGCCAACTTTTTGACATAAATGGTGGCTGAACCTGCACCGGTAAGACTTACCGTGGTGGGGTTTCCGGTGGCTACCACTTTGGCTACAATGGTGTTGCTGCTGCGCCATGAGTAGCCTGCAGTGCTCTCGCCGCCGGTAGCAGCGATGGTAAAGGCGGCATCACCGTAGGTCTTGGTGAGGGGTCCGCTCGGGCTAATGGTCGGCGTGCTCTGAGAGGTATTGATAGCAATGGTTTGATTTGCTTTAGTCGCCGTGGTAACAGGCAAAGTGTAGTTGCTTGCCAGCGTGCTCGTTTTGAGCGTTACTGTTACGGTTACTGTTTTGGTGGTGCCGGCAGTGGGACTGTCAAAAGCCGCTGTCCACGCAAAATCCGTAGGTGAGGTCAGTGTCTCTCCG
>BNTQ01000183.1 GCA_025996715.1 Bacteroidia bacterium
GTGTGTGATTGTAAGCATCGGCACTGGTTCCGTTTACATTGACGGGCAGTAGGTCAATTTCTTGCCCGTATTTTTCCACAAAATACTTGGCTATCCTAATGTTGCCTGCCCGCTCATTTCTTCCATGACGGATGTGGTAACGTAGCCTGCCATTGGTTGTAGGCACCTCTTTATATGGATTTTCCATAATGGTAAATTTTCGGCAAAAATACGAAGTTTTTTGCAATTGCAAGGCTTTACACAAGAAAAAGTTGAGTATAGACAATATTCGTTTTTATCCAAAGCCATAAATCCGCGACCTAATGCACTACTCATACATTCAAGCGAAGCCCGCCGAGCGGTGGCTTCGCTTGCGGTGTTTTTTTTTGGGGGGGATTAAATTTTTTTACGAAAAGTTTGGTGGTATTGCGTAAATTATTATCTTTGCATTTACAACGAAACGGCATTGTACATATCTGGTTATATTGTTGCTGGTGCGTTTATCCTTGTCGGGTTTATCTTTTTTGGCTTACAACAAAGGACAAAAAAAATTAAAGCAATTTATTATGGAAACAACAACTATAAATAGTGCTATTTATACGAAGTCGCAACGCATACCCATCCGCAACCATTCTATTGTGGTGCAACAGCCGTTGGATACAGTAATTGATGAGTTTGAACAAGAATGGCAGACCGCTATTTCGGGTGATGAACTTGTGCGGCGCGTTCATCATCACATTGACCAATTGTATGCCGGAAAATAATATCATAATTGAATACCTTGATAGCGTTACTACCGACATCAATTCGCTGGTAGATATTCTTTATTATGGAGAATATCTCGGTAGTATGGAATCGGCAAAGCAATATGTTACGAATATGAAGAACTACATTGAACAACGATGACCATCTCTTTTGAAACGTCCTGCTCCTCCTTATTTTGAGAAATACGGAACATCTATGCACTACATTATCTACAATGCCAATCAGCATACGACGTGGTACATTTTCTTTCGGCAAAAGGATAATCGTTATCTCATACGGTATATTACTAATAATTACGTTGAGGGACAATACATCAGATAAATTTTCTGTTCGCACAGATTTTCCCTGACGGACAGTTGGTTCTAAAAAACAGTAAGCAAGACAGCATTCGCATTCCTGCCTACATTGCCGCCGATGACCCAAGCAAACATGCCATAGTGCCTGCCAATGCAGGCAAGGCAATTCACGGTTACATTACTACAAACAGCACGCTTACCATCACCTTTGAGGACGCCTACTTGCTCTATCGCGGCGACGCCAACGGTAAATACCTTGGGCATCCCAACACCGGCAATGCAATACTGCGCGAGCCAAGTGGTGAAGTGTGGACAAAACAACCGTAGCAAATCTTCAAGCACCAATAAGTGCCCTAAAGCACTACTCATACACCCAAGCGAAGCCCGCCGAAAAGGGGGCTTCGCTTGGGGTGTTTTTTTTGGGGGGGAATTAAAAATTTTTACGAAAAGTTTGGTGGGTAGAAAAAAAATACTTACCTTTGTAGCAGTTGAAGTCCTTGTGATTTCACGGCGGTTATTTTCAAAGGTTGGGTCTACCGCTACCCGGCCCTGACTTAGGCGATACGTTACCTTTTAGGTGATTTATCGCCTATTTTATTGTAGTAACGTGAAGTTGGATTGAACAATTTGCTCTCTGCGGTAGGTAGTATCATTACCATTGCGTAGGATGGTTACAGATTGTATGCTTGGTGTACGTAAAACGCGGTCTTGTATGCTGTCTCGCAAGTCGCTATCAGAAATGTCTGATAGAATTTCAATAATAATGTTGTTTGCTTGATGTTGGGCACTTCGTAATTCTTTATTGATAGCGTTTTGAGTCGGTGTATGATTGATTTTATATTCCTGCTCTACACCCAGTGTGTGATTGTAAGCATCGGCACTGGTTCCGTTTACATTGACGGGCAGTAGGTCAATTTCTTGCCCGTATTTTTCCACAAAATACTTGGCTATCCTAATGTTGCCTGCCCGCTCATTTCTTCCATG
>BNTQ01000184.1 GCA_025996715.1 Bacteroidia bacterium
CGTCAATTTTGTACTTACATATTGGCTTACTCCTGCACCATTCAATTCCAAATCTGTAAGATTCTCCAAATCTGGACGCTTTGTCCATATTATACCTGCCTCAGTAATGGGGCTATTGGAAGGTCCTAAATCCGCTATCCGCGCGGAGAATGAAGCACGGTGCGCTCCACCGCTAATCCGCGCTGAGAGAATAGTTTGCGGTTGGGGATTGATTGTGCCGCCGTTGTTCCAAACAGGACATTGGTTGCCTCCCCAACTATTGTTGTAGAAGTTCAGGTACTCGAATTTTGGATTCTGCACTTCATCGAGCGGCATAAAAATTGTGTAAGGGTTACCATAAGAATCAAACAAGCGGTGGTCAATCAAAATACGGCGCGGCTCGGAAGTCATGCCCGTGAGCCATGTGAAATACTTGGTGAGCACTCGCGCCACATTCGGGCGGGTGCCATCCATAAGTTCAACGGCGCGGAGTGGTGCGATGGGTGTTCCAAGATTTTGAAAGGCGTCGTATTTGAAATCCCACAGCGTGAGTATGCCGTGCGCTTCGTCAAATGATGCTCTCCATCCAAAATAGGCGGTTCTGAGAATGTCTGCCTCATCATGGTATTGCAAAGGGAAAAGCAAGGTGCTGTCGCCGATATTGTTGCCCGCACCATTGGGCGTTTCACGTATTTGGAAAACAAAATGCAGTGCGTCATTACCATCGACATTCCACTTGAGACCATCGTCTGCAAAGGCTTTTTTTATCGAATCTCTCTGGGCATTTTGGATGGCAGTCAGGTATTTTGCATCCGTAGTAGTAGTATAATAGAGACAGTTAATACCACTACCCCGCACCCATGAGCGTGTTAAGGATGTATAGTTGTAAGCAACATTGTAGGCGGGGTCAAAGATTCCATAGGCGCGTGTTGTAGCAGTTTTGTCGTCACTGTAGCCCACCAATCCGTTGGAGTTGATGACATAAGAGCGGAAGTGATAGGTGGTGCCGGATTCCAAACCTGCTGCCACAACGGACACCGTGGTATTGAGCGCACTACTTATCAGTCGCGGGTCGGCATACTTGCCCACTCCTATGCCGTCCAATTGCGGCAAGGTATCCTTTGACCATACAACACCCGCCTCGGTGATGGCGGCACCTGCATAGCCTCCTACACCCGTTACCCGCACGTTGATGGCGGCACGGTGCGCAGGCTGTTTAGCGGCAGGGTCAGCAGTAATGATAGTTGTGGGCATAATCAATGCATCTTGCGTAATGCTCACTGTTTTGCTCGAATCGCCGGCGGTAACTGTTACGGCGGCAGTGCGGGAAGTTGTTGTTGGATTGGGCTGCACGTCTATTGTAAACGAGCCATCGCCGGTGCCTGCACCCGAATTTACTATTACCCAAGCGGAGTCAGCCACAGCCGTCCACGCGCTGTTGCTTGTTACGGCGATGGTGCTGTCGGTGATACCGTCCACAGGCACCAAGATATTTGTTGGGCTAACTGCCACAGCATACACAAATTCTGCTTGCGTAATGTGTATTGTATCTGTAAGTCCATAGCCTATGCCTGTAACCGTTACGGCGGCAGTGCGGGGGCTTGTTATTAGATTGGGTTGCACGCCGATAATGAACTCGCCATTGTTGGCACCCGAAGCAGGAGTAACCGATACCCAAGCGGAGTTGGGCGCAACCGTCCACGTGTCATTGCTTTCGACAATAATTGTGCTGTCGCCGCCAATAGCAGCAAACGAAAGCGTTGATTTGTTAGTCTGCAAAACAGGTGCAAATGCATCTTGCGTAATGCTCACTGTTTTGGTGGTGTCGCCGGCTGTAACCGTTACGGCGGCTGTGCGGGCAATAATTTGGATATTGGGTTGCACACTTATAGTGAACAAGCCGTTGCCCTCGCCGATGGCGGGATTGACCGATACCCACGACGAATCGGCTACCACCGACCACGCGGCATCGCTGGTTACCACTACGATGCCATTGTTGGTGCCTGCCGAAGTAACAGGAAGACTTGTTGGGTTAAGCACC
>BNTQ01000185.1 GCA_025996715.1 Bacteroidia bacterium
ACTGTGGTATCCACCAAATCCATAGCGATGGCGCGGGAAATAAAGAACCACATTTTTGTGGGACCCGATATTTTGCACGACGAATACAATGTAGAATTTACAGAAGACCCTCAACTGTATCGGGCGTGGAGAAATAAATTGCTGCAAGAGGCAGGGATGCGCGTGCGCGTGGGACGTTGGAATATCAAAGACAATCCGATTGCTATTTTGATAGACTACACTTCGTTTATTGTGCAAAAGGACAAAATTTTTTCCAACTTTTGGGAAACCTACAAGTTGGATTCTATTAGCGGACAATGGGATTATGTGGAGCCTGCTATGTTTGGCTATGCTGCGGGCAAAGTGATTGAGAATTTTTTGAACTTCAATTTGAGTTCAAAAACCAGAGTAGCGGCATTGTTTCACGAGTGGATGACGGGCACGGGAGTGCTCTACCTCAAAACCAACACGCCGCAAGTGGGCACCCTATTTACCACGCACGCCACCGTGCTGGGACGCAGCATTGCAGGGCACGGAGAGGCATTGTACGACAATATGGAAACCTACAATGCCGATTCAAAGGCACGCGAATTTGGCGTGGTGTCAAAGCAATCGTTAGAAAAATGCGCTGCTCAAACGGCAGATTGTTTCACTACCGTGAGCGATATTACAGCCAAAGAATGTCAACACTTTTTGGGCAAATCGGCAGACGTGGTAACGCCCAACGGTTTTGACAGCGATTTTGTGCCCGCCGAAAATGATTTTGAACCCGCTCGCAAACGTGCGCGAAAAGCCTTGTTGAATGTTGCGCAAGCCTTGCTGGCAGGCGAAGAAATAGACAACAGTGCCATGTTGGTAGCCACCAGCGGCCGCTACGAATTTAAAAACAAAGGTCTTGATGTATTTTTGGAAGCACTTGGCCAACTCAACAGGGACGCCAATTTGCAGCGTCCTGTGTATGCCTTTGTGCTGGTGCCCGCGGGGCATCACGGTGCGCGCGAAGACTTGCAGCACAACCTGCAAAACCTTGCCGAGGCAAAGCCTTTGGGCGACAAATACACCACCCACTATTTGGACGAACCACAGTATGATGTTATTCTCAAAGAAGCCCACAAAGAGGGTTTGCTCAACAGAGCAGAGGATAAAGTGAAATTGATTTTTTGCCCATCGTACCTTAATGGAGCAGATGGTATTTTCAATCTCAACTACTACGATTTGCTCATCGGTTTGGATGCCACAGTGTTTCCATCGTACTACGAGCCGTGGGGTTATACGCCCATGGAGAGCGTTGCATTTAGAGTGCCCACCATCACTACCAACCTTGCCGGCTTTGGGTTGCGGGTGAATAGTGCGATACCGCAACATCACGATGCTGTGGATGTGATTGAGCGCAACGACCAAAATCAACAGCAGGTGGTGCTGGGCATTGCCAATCGTTTGCAGCATTTGGCGGCACTGCCGCAGCCCTCTATTGACCTGCTGCGCCAAAACACCAAACAAATTGCTACCGCTACTTTGTGGAACGAATTGGTACACTACTATTTGGAAGCCATTGATATTGCGCTATCCAAAGTGAGCGAGCGAATAACAGATGTGTTGCAGCAAGAAGTTGAAGACGTGGTGCCCCTTGTGGACAAAAGCAAAGTGCAGCCCGTGTGGAATCGCTTGATGGTGCAGCGTAGCCTCCCCGAAAAATTGCAACGCTTGGAATCACTATCCAAAAATTTGTGGTGGAGTTGGAACCAAGATGCTGTGGAGTTGTTTGTTTCGTTGGACAAAGATTTGTGGATAAAAAGCGATTACAACCCCATTGCATTGTTAGACAAAATCCCCTATCAGCGTTACTGTGAATTGGAAAAAGACACTGCATTTTTGCGCAAATTGGATGATATTTATGACCGCTTTACCATTTATATGGAGCAAAAATCGCCGCGAATGCTCACTCATTTGGGCAATGCCGATTACGGAAAACCAATACCTGAGCCATCTTCGGCAAACGACTACAAAATTGCCTATTTTAGTATGGAGTATGGT
>BNTQ01000186.1 GCA_025996715.1 Bacteroidia bacterium
GTATAGGTTTGCATATTTGTAAAATCGCTGTTTTCGCCCACCGATAAAAGAAAAACACCCTCTGGCAAACGCACCAATCGCACTGCTAATAATTTACCATTCACCGTTGTTTTGGTAGAAATGATGGCGCGTCCCAACGAATTTACAGAGTTCACCGAGGAATACATAGAGTTGTACAATCGCACCGAGCACGCCATTGACCTTGCCGGATGGACACTTGACCATAGTACCAAAACGCCCGTCCGCATTACGTCGGGGACAATTGCTGCACAGGGTTACATGATGCTCAATTACAGCGACACGCTTTGCAATGTAGCCAAAACTGTGGGCACAGCCACGCTTACCGACAAGGGTAAACAATTGACGCTGCTTGACCCCTACAACGTAATGGTGGCAAGGGTTGCATATAGCAACACATGGTACGGCGATGCCGGCAAAAGTGAAGGCGGCTATTCGTTAGAAAAAATTGACCTCAACAATTTGGAAGAAAATGAGCACAATTGGACGGCTTGCCCCGATGAGCGCGGCGGCAGTCCGTGCGGCGCAAATGCAGCCGCAGCAAGCAATCCCGACACCCGCCTACCCATTTGCACCCGCTACAACATTGCCGGCAACGTGCTCACGCTCACTTTTGACGAAGCACTTTCGCTTGAATTTTTGCAGCCCCAAAACTTCAACTGCGATGTGGGCACAGTGCTGACGGTTACTTGCTTGCCGCAAGACCCTATGACCCTAAGAATTGAATTTGACCACAACTTTGTATCCAATCACGCCTACGTTTTTAATGCTCACGATGCTATTGCCGACTTGCAGGGCAATCAGTATGAAGACTTTGAATTATCAATAGGGATGGGGGTTGCAGCACAAAAGGGCGATGTGGTTATCAACGAAATTTTGTTCAACCCCAAGTCGGGAGGCGTTGATTTTGTTGAGTTGTACAATTTATCAGACAATTTGATAGAGATGAAAGGGCACAAAATTGCCAATCGCAAAGTGGCCACCGGCGACCTCGACAAGGCATACACCATCAGCGAATCCTACATTTTGATGCCGCAACAATATGTGGTGCTTTGCACGCAACCCGCTGTGGTGCAAGAGCATTACCATTGCGAGCAACCCACCGCTTTTATAGCCATGCCCACAATGCCCTCCTATCCTAACACAGAGGGCTGTGCCGCTTTTTTGGATTCGACAGGCACGGTGGTTGTGGATGAATTTTATTACACCGAAAAAATGCACATCTCGTGGCTCACAAGCACCAAGGGTGTGTCGCTGGAACGCATTAGTCCGCTGCGCCCTGCAAGCGAGGCTGCCAACTGGATTTCGGCGGCGCAGGTGGTAGGATTTGCCACGCCCACTTATCAAAATTCGCAGTATTCATCTTCGCAAAATGATGATGCGCAGGACGTGATGACCGTGCATCCAAAAACGTTTTCGCCCGATGGCGACGGCACAGACGATGTGTTGTTCATTGATTACACAATGCCCGACGTGGGTTACGTTGCCAACGTTTCTATCTACGATGCATCGGGGCGATTGGTCAAAGACTTGCACAAAAACGTACTCTTGGGCAAAGATGGCCGCCTGCTGTGGGACGGAATTAACCAACAGGGAAACCTTGCCCACATTGGAATATATCTCATTGTCATGGAAGTGCACAATCAATCGGGCAAAGCAAAAACCTACAAAAAAACCGCTGTGTTGGGCGCAAAATTGTAAGATTTCAAAACTTTTATTTACCTTTGCCGCCGAAACACCACCCCCTAACCCCCAAAGGGGGAACAGACCAGTGCTTTACTCCCCCTTTGGGGGCTGGGGGGCTTGAAACTTTTGAAACCTGAAACTTGAAACCCGAAACTCTTGAAAGTGGTTAATAACTTGTTGATAAAAAATAGCGGAAATCCTTGCACAGTAAGGGATTTATCACTATCTTTGTACTCAACACTCAACACTCAACACTCAACACTCAACACTCAACACTCAACACTCAAC
>BNTQ01000187.1 GCA_025996715.1 Bacteroidia bacterium
CCGCCCCTTCTTGTTCGTCCCCCTAATACTGGTCGAGGTATTGGAGTTTGACACCTTGGGGGCAGACCGCAAATAGCTGGTGAAATGCTTGGAGTTTTTAAACCGGCTCACGTCAATGACATCCGCGATGATCGCTATGGCGATGAAGACGCTTATCCCCTTCATGCTGGTCAAAATCTCGATCTCCCGCATATAGGGCGCGGCATGAATCAACACCTGTTCCTTGAGAGCCTCCACATCCGCCTCGTCCCGCTCAAGCCGGTCCAGAAGCTGGTTTACCTGGAAGTTCAATGCTGAATCAGGCGAGAGGCCCCGTATCATGGCCCGGCTCCGTTTGTCGAAGATCTCTTCCTGGGTAAACCCGTACAGATGCTCCTTCAATAACGAGTGTATCCGGTTCTTAAGCTGGGCGTTTTGCTTCTTGTACAGCCGGTACGTCGAAAAAAGGCTCCGCAATTCCTGTATCTCCACCGGCGCAAGGGTCACCGGGCAGGCCGCTTGTTCCCCGGATAGCACTTGCATCTTGATGAGCCGGCACAGCTTGTCCGCATCCAGTTTGTCCGTATTGGTCCGGGCCAGGCTGATTTGCTTCAGCTCGTAGGTGTTGGCGATGATCACCTCTTTGACCTGGTCTTTAAACAGCCGGACAAAGGAAAACGTCGTTATTGTCGCCTCCACCAGGACATGGGTGTCCGCCGTCAGGGTTCCGTAGAACGCCGCCAGCCCCGCTTCGTTCAGATCAAAGGTCTCGGTGCGTTTGTCCGCAGACCTTTCATCCCGGTAACAACACGTGAACTTGTTCGTGTGTAAGTCGATCCCGATAAATTGCATATTCCCTCCGCAAATCTTGATTGTTCGGCGGAACTCCGGTATACTTTACCATACGTCTATTCGGGGTATTGATCCGCTTAAAAACCAACCCCCAAGAAGCAAATGCGGCTACCGGTTGTTAATCGTGGTTACGGGGTCAGTTTTCTGCCCCAGATCCTCAGCAACCGGTAGTTGTCCTTCCGAACTCCTACAGCATACCAGATATCCGCATGTTTTTATCATAGCTTCGTGGTTTTTTATTCCTTTGTCCGTGAGGGTCCGTGTGGAAGAACCCGCTTGCGCGGGGGAGGCCAGTAGGCGGCTTGTGGTTTTTTCTTCAAAATGAGAATTGCTGCCGTTCTTCTCTCCCCTACGTTCTTCCAGCAATTCTCATTTTGGAAAAACGGGGTGTTTTTATATGAATCTCGCCACATTTTACACGATTTTACATGGTCTTAATTTATGAAATCGAGAGGGTAACCCCAAACCATAACTAATAAAAGCAGAATTCTCGGGGTGGATTTGGGTAAATTGGAATGAAAAATACGATTTCCTGATAGCAGGGGGGAAATATACAAAAACCTAACTTCCAAAATGAGAATTGCTGCCGTTCTTCTCTCCCCTATTGACAAAATCCTCAACATACGGCAATGTTCGCAAATCGAAATCTAAATTTGCGCGTTCGAAGGCTTTTTTTCATGGTGAGATTTTTCAATATATTTTCACAAAATGGTGAAAATAGTACAAAAAGGACTTGGGGTTTTCTATATAATTTTTAGGAGATATAAGGGGGGACTGTCATGGAGCAGAAATTTGTAGAGCGGATGGATAAATCCCTGACGGATCTCAAAATGGAGATCATTTCAAATTTGATGGTGGGGAATGAGGATTTTAAGGAAATCGTGGAGGGGATGGATCCCAAGGATCTGGCGGATATTGCCTCCGACGATATTGATCGCAAAATGATCGAGGCTATCGGTTCCGCGGAACTGAAGAGGCTTAAACTGATAGATTCGGCCCTTACCCGTATCCGGCAGGGCAAGTACGGCCTCTGCATGAAGTGCGGCAAGCGCATTCCCCAGGACCGGCTGGAGGCTATCCCCTATGCCTTGATGTGTATAGACTGCAAA
>BNTQ01000188.1 GCA_025996715.1 Bacteroidia bacterium
TTGGGATTCTGCACCTCGTCAAGTGGTATCATAATTGCGTTAGGGTTAGAGCTACCAGCAGACGTGGACGTGGACGTGGTGGAGAGGTGGTCAATCAGAATACGGCGACACCACGTTGCTTTGCGCCCTGCCATACCATGAAGGTGCAAATACCAGAACCGCCTATTTCGGATGGAGAGCATCGTTTGACGCAGCGCGCGGCGTACTCACGCTACGTGATTTTAGATATGAACAATTTATTAATAATAGCGGTTCAATATCCTCACCACTCCGCGCCATTGAATTGATGGATGGAACCCACCCGAATGTGGCGCGAGTGCTCAGCAATTATTTCAATTGGTTGGCAGGTACTTCTGCCGTGCCGCGCCGTATTCTGATTGACCACCTCTCCACCACGTCCACGTCCACGTCTGCTGGTAGCTCTAACCCTAACGCAATTATGATACCACTTGACGAGGTGCAGAATCCCAAATTCGAGTACCTGAAATTCTACAACAATGGTTGGGGACAAAACCAATGTCCTATTTGGCCCAGCGGCATACTCAAACCCCAACTGACCTTTGAAGGGAGGTTAGGCGCCCTCAGTGGGTCGCACCGTCTTACATTCACCGCGCAGGTAACGAACTTAGGCAGTTCAGGCAGCCCCATTGTTGAGGCAGGTTTAGCATGGATAAAAGATAATTTAACATCAACGGGCGCGGCAGCGGGCACGGCACTCCCGATATTGGGAGGAGTCGGAGTAAGCAAGTATGCGAGTGAGCGGCTAAAGAACTACGCCCCCTCAACAATGCTGGACACCATTATGATTACGGAACTGGAATACAACACTCCCTATCGTTTCTGCTCTTATGCCATCAACGCCGAAGGGCAGGTAGGCTATGGTACCCCCATTCGGAGTGTTACATACACACGCCTAACATCATGCATTGATACCGCAGTCTTCTTTAGGAAGGGCGGCGGTGGTAAGAACCGTCTCTTCCATAGTGCTGCTACGACTAATACAACTCCTTTCCAAAAAAACCTATTAGAGTCGCTCAAGGCAGGCTTTGCAACCGATGGTCTCACGTGGAATACAGGTTCTCAGCAGATGAATTTTGTTTTCCAATTGCGATATAGTACGCAACAACCCAACACTGTAGTTGGCAATAGAGCGGGCGACACCCTGTTGATGTTGAATTTGGTATACACTGAAGGCAGCAACACCAGAAATGCCTATTTTGGATGGAAAGCGTCTATGGACAAGCAGCACGGCGTACTCACGCTGTGGGATTTCAAATACGATACCATCACCAATCGCGGAACACCCACTGTACCACGCTACGCCGAAAAATTGATGGATGGAGTTACCTACCCGAATGTAACAAGGGTGCTCACCAAGTATTTCACATGGCTCACGGGTATGGGTCACGAGCCGCGCCGTATTCTGCTTGACCACAGGACACAAACGTCAACTATACAAGACGGCACAACAATTATGATTCCGCTTAATGGTGATGATGTGCAGCATGAGTATGACAATTACTATCGATTCAGCCATAATAGTTTTGCAGATGACTTCCAGCCGATATGGGATGAGTAGTTGAGAGAAGCCCCCTAACCCCCAAAGGGGGAACAGTTACTCCCCCTTTGGGGGTTGGTGGGCTTTGAAACTTTAAAATGTTCTTTGAAATATTGGTTTACACAATTTTGTGATTTGTAGAAAAATTTTTACCTTTGTAATGATTTTTATTATTCACTTAATACTTATTATTATGGAAAACATAAATTTAACCAAGAAAAAACGCGAGCCGCGTGCGTGGATTTACGAGAACGGCGAAAAAAGGCCGTTGGTATATGTAAGACGGTCTCCGGAATTGTCGGCAGCAGGCAAATGGATGCGCGACCATCCAACGTCCGGCGGCTTTACCAAAGCAGAACTGCGTGCTATCCTT
>BNTQ01000189.1 GCA_025996715.1 Bacteroidia bacterium
GGGTAAATGGTTTGCGCTACGGTGAGTTTGGTGTTGCTGTTGACCCAAGTGTAGCCCGGCTGCAAGCCGACTACGTCGCTCAAAGTGTTGGTGGACGTATAAACCGCTGTTAGAGCGGGGTGCGGCGTAATGTCGGTATCAACATAAGAGGCTTTGTAAATATGCACCTTAACAAGTCCTGTGTCCACTGCGTAGTTGCCGCTGGGGTCGGTGTAGGTGGCCTCATAAACGTTGCCGCTATCAGTAGCATTGAGAAGCTGGGCGCCATTCCCCCATGCATAGTCTGTGCTGGACAAAGCAACATCTGATAACTTTAAACCCGGTGTGTAGGTAACGTAAAGGTCGGCATGCGAGAAAGTGCCTGTTGCTTGGTTCACATTCACCGTAATGTTGCCCGCCACCGCAGCAAAATTGCCGCTGGGGTCGGTGTAGGTAGCAGCAAAGAATTGATTATTGCCTGCACTTAGGTTAGTTGTAGGATTTTGCCATGCGTAACTGCTGCCGGCAGGTAAAAGCGATGCCAGCGTAAGACTGGGGCTGTAGGTTACGGTTATCGTGGTATCTACCCAGCCTGCGGCGGCTTTGAAGATATTTACCTTAATACCTCCAGATGCCGCAGCATAATTGCCGCTTGGGTCGGTATAAGTGGCAGGGAAGGTGTTGCCACTATCGGCAACGCTGAGGGACGTGCCGGGAGTTTGCCATGCATAGCGGCTGCCGGCAGGCAATAGTGAACCCAAGGTAAGACCATTAGTATAGGCAACATTGATAGTGGTATCCACCCAATGACCTGTGCCGGACGCTTTGCTTATATTTACCTTAATACCTCCAGATGCCGCAGCATAATTGCCGCTCGGGTCGGTGTAAGTGGCAGGGAAGGTGTTGCCGCTATCGGCAACACTGAGGGACGTGCCGGGAGTTTGCCATGCATAACTGCTGCCCGCACTCAAAAGCGATGCCAGCGTGAGACCCGGACTGTAGGTTACATTTATCGTGGTATCTACCCAGCCTGCGGCGGCTTTGGATATATTCACCTTGATGTAGCCCGTAGTGTCGTAGTAGTTGCCCACAGGGTCGATATATTTGGCGGGGAACATGTTGCCGCTATCGGCGGCGGTGAGTGCCGTAGAGGCTGACAGCCATGCGTAGTGATTGGTTAGCGGAATGCCGCCCAGCGTAAGACCTGCGCTGTAGGTAACGCTCACGGTGGTGTCTTTGAATGCTCGTTTGGCTTGTACTATGGTGAGCGTGCCTGCTGTGTAGGAACTAAAACTATAATTAGTGGACACGCCACCCGATACTGTAATGTCCACAGGAGTGCCTGCCGGACTTGTAGCATTGGCGTTGCAAACAAAGGTGTGCGCAGTGGTCAAAACAGGTGCCGTTTCTCCATATTGTAAGCCGCTGTAAATAACTTTAAAAGTCGCAGGATTGGCTTCGCCATAAACCTTGCTCGTGTCTTTGGCGGTAACCGTTAGCGGGGCTTTGTTGATGCTAAATCTCACGCCAGCGGTGTCAAATATAAACACGTGGTTGGCAAATGTCCACTGGCTGGTATTAAAGGTGAGGCGGTAGTCGCCCACATTGTTGCCGGTTGCGCGGCCCAAAGTGCCGACGGTTGCGCCTGTTATATCATGACCGCCCTTGTCGGTTAAGGTGTAAGGTATTTCAGGGTCGGCAGCACCGTAAATTTTGAAGGTATCGCGCGGACTTACCGTGATGGTGTCGGGCAGGTAAGTGTAACTGAGTTTTAGTGTGTCGATTTCGGCACCGCTGCTCACCGCTACATCCACTGTGCCTACGTCGTGCGCGGGCACAGTGCAGGTGATGGTGCTGTCGTTGAGCACGGTAACGTTGGTGGCGGAGTTGTTGTCAAAGGTTACAGACAAGCCCACAAAT
>BNTQ01000190.1 GCA_025996715.1 Bacteroidia bacterium
CAATTTTGCTCCGGCGCACATTCACGCAGGCGGCTTGCGCTATCACGGCGCAGGCTCCATTGTGAGCCAATTGATAAAGGACAAAATGATGGAAGCAGTGGATATTGACCAATTAGATTCGTTCAAAGCGGGCATTTTGTTTGCCCAAACGGAAGGAATTATCCCCGCGCCCGAATCGGCGCACGCCATTGCCGCCGCCGTCAACGAAGCCTTGCAAGCCAAAAAAGAAGGCGTAGCAAAGACCATCTTGTTCAACCTTTCGGGACACGGACTGATTGATATGACCGCCTACGACCAATATCTGGCGGGCGATTTGACAAACTATGCCGTACCCGACGAGGAAATTCGCAAAAATATTGAACAGTTGGAAGGCTTGGGAAAATAACTGAGTTTATTGCGCAATGCTTATTGACGAAAAATACAGATAAACGGTTACACATTAATAAGCAAAGCGCAGCCTACGGACAAATGAACTTGTACGGGCGGGTTTGAAACCCGCCGCCTACTTGAAACTTTGAAACTCAAAAAAATAGGTTTACCTTTGCCTTAGAAAATGCCGCGTTGTGCGGATGTGTATTTAAATTGTTTGCGTATGAGAAAAGAAATTTCCAACGACCTTGCCTTGATTACCGAGGCAGTTACTGCCGCAGTGAATCCTATTGCCATTTATCTTTTTGGCTCGTATGCCTACGGAACACCCCATGCCGACAGCGATATAGATATTTATGCCGTAGTGCCGGACAATGTGCAGGATACGCTTGAATTGAACTCAAAAATACGTTATTCTCTTTTTCACAAGCAAAGAAAACCATTAGACTTGCTTATTGGCAAACGTGCCTATTTTGAAAAACGCAAACAAAGTCCAACACTCGAAAATATAATTGCTAACCAAGGAATAAAAATTTATGGATAAAGATGTATTATACGATTGGCTGTATTTAGCCGCTGCGGATATTGACAGTGCAAAACTGCTTCAATCAATGCGTCCGCAACATAAAGAAATCATTGGCTTTCACTGCCAACAATCGGCAGAAAAATATCTAAAAGCATATTTGTTTTCGTGCGGAGAAATGCCACCCAAAATACACGACCTTATTACACTATGCAAAATGTGCATAGAATTTGACACCACATTTGAGGCATTGGAAACTGCAACCAGTTTCCTTACCCCTCTTGGTGTACAGCCGCGCTACCCGCACGAGTTGAACATAACAGATGGGGCAATAGCCAAAGCCTTGCAATATGCAGAGCAGGTAAGTAATTTCCCTGCCATAGTTGCGCTGAACTTGCCGCAGGTCGCTGACCTACGGTTATGAAAATAAAGCCCTCGCGGGCTAATTTTTTTGAACTTTGAAACTCTTGCGTTTTTGTAATTCAAAAAAACATTCCTACCTTTGCCTTTGTTATTGGTTTGATGAGCAATTTGAAACTGGAATTATGGAACAAACGTACATAACATTATGAATTACTTGTTAGAATTAGAATTGGCTGATACCAAAACTGCCTTTGCCGAAGAGGTTTTTGGTGCGCTTTCGTTTGTAAAAAAAGTGCAGCGTATAACACCTACAAAAAATGCCAATATCGTGCCAATACAGCAAAAACTTTCAAATAAATACAGAGGCATACTTAATACAGAACAAGGTAAAAACCTCCGACAGCACATTCAACAAATGCGTAGCGAATGGAACAGTATTTGATAGATACTAACGTAGTGTGCGATTATCTCACTGCCGAATTGCCACACAAAGGATTGTTGTTGCTTGATACCGTAATGGATACGATGCCGCAACTTTCGGTAATTACGCAAATTGAATTATTGTGCTGGAATGCCGGTGCGGAAATCGAGAGTAGTGTGAGAAATTTTATTATGG
>BNTQ01000191.1 GCA_025996715.1 Bacteroidia bacterium
GCTAAGTACGACTATAAGACCGATAGTGAACCAGTACTATGAAGGAAAGGTGAAAAGTACCCCGAACAGGGGGGTGAAAAAGTACCTGAAACCGTGCGCCTACAAGCGGTCGGAGCATCTATAAGATGTGACGGCGTGCCTTTTGCATAATGAGCCTACGAGTTACTCCTCACCAGCAAGATTAAGTAATTAAGTTACGGAGTCGAAGCGAAAGCGAGTCTGAATAGGGCGATTTAGTTGGTGGGGGTAGACGCGAAACCTTGCGATCTACACTTGGTCAGAATGAAGTTGTCGTAACAGACAATGGAGGTTCGAACTAATATGCGTTGAAAAGCATTTGGATGAACTGAGTGTAGGGGTGAAAGGCTAATCAAGCTGGGAAATAGCTCGTACTCCCCGAAATGCCTTTTGGGGCAGCCTTGCAAATAGTTAACAGAGGTAGAGCTACCGATAGGATGCGAGGGCTTCACCGCCTATCAAATCCTGACGAACTCCGAATGCTGTTAACCGAATTGCAGGAGTGAGTCTCCGGGTGCTAACGTCCGGGGGCAAAAGGAGAAGAATCCAGACCATCAGCTAATGGTCCCAAAGCGTATGCTAAGTTGAATAAACGAGGTTCGGCTGCACTGACAGCTAGGATGTTGGCTTGGAAGCAGCCATTCATTCAAAGAGTGCGTAACAGCTCACTAGTCGAGCGGCTGAGCATGGATAATAACCGGGCATCAAGCATACCACCGAAGCTATGGAATTTTCATCGATAAGATGATAATTGGTAGGGGAGCATTCCAATCAGCGTCGAAGCGACAAACCGCGAGGTGTCGTGGAGCGGTTGGAAAAGCAGATGTAGGCATAAGTAACGATAAAGAGGGTGAAAACCCCTCTCACCGAAAACCCAAGGGTTCCTGATCAACGTCAATCAGATCAGGGTTAGGCGGGACCTAAGGATAAGGCGAAAGCCGATGCCGATGGAATGACGGTTAATATTCCGTCCCCGCGCTGCATTTCGATGGGGCGACAAAGTAGTGAAAGCACCGCGTACTGACGGATTAGTACGTTAAACGGCGTAGTTATATTTCCTTAGTAATTTTTGGAGATGATGAAACCGGACAGTACCACAAAGTTTCGACCGCGTGGATAGTGTGCCTAATCAGACTTTCAAGAAAACCCCCTAAGTTATGATGTAGCGTGCCCGTACCGTAAACCGACACAGGTGGGTGGGAAGAGTATTCTAAGGTGCTTGAGAGAATCGTGGCTAAGGAACTCGGCAAATTAGTCCTGTAACTTCGGGAGAAAGGACCCCGCAGCGATGCGGGCGCAGAGAAATGGCCCAGGCGACTGTTTAGCAAAAACACATGGCTATGCCAAATCGGAAGATGAAGTATATGGCCTGACACCTGCCCGGTGCTGGAAGGTTAAGAGGGGATGTTCGGCGCAAGCCAAAGCATTGAATTGAAGCCCCAGTAAACGGCGGCCGTAACTATAACGGTCCTAAGGTAGCGAAATTCCTTGTCGGGTAAGTTCCGACCTGCACGAATGGCGTAATGATGGCCAGGCTGTCTCCACCCGAGACTCAGTGAAATTGAACTCGCTGTGAAGATGCAGTGTACCCGCGGCAAGACGGAAAGACCCCGTGAACCTTTACTATAGCTTGACACTGAACATTGAGCCTTGATGTGTAGGATAGGTGGGAGGCTTTGAAGTGTGGACGCCAGTCTGCATGGAGCCGGCCTTGAAATACCACCCAGATCGGAAGAGCGCCGGGAAGGGAAAGAGGGTCTCCGCCCGTGTAGATTTCGGTGGTCGCCGGATCGTTAAAAAAAAAATTAACTAGATTTGAAGAGCGTCGTGTAGGTACAGCGAGTTAAGA
>BNTQ01000192.1 GCA_025996715.1 Bacteroidia bacterium
GACAAAATTACCAAAATTATGGGTTTGGAAATAACTTTTACAACCAATGCGGCAACCGATAAAGAAGGCTACGCTTTGTTGAAACATTTTGGACTTCCATTTAAAAATGCCAATAAATAAAAAAGAAAACGATTAAAGTATGGCAAAAGAATCTATGAAAGCACGTGAAGTGAAGCGTGCAAAGTTGGTGGCGCAATACGCAGATAAACGCAAGGCGCTCAAAGAAGCAGGGGACTATGTTGCCTTGGCAAAATTGCCCAAGAATGCAAGTCCGGTGCGCTTGCACAATCGCTGCAAACTCACAGGACGCCCCAAAGGATATATGCGGCAGTTTGGCATTAGCCGCATCACATTTAGAGAAATGGCAAGTCAGGGATTGATTCCTGGAATTACAAAGGCGTCGTGGTAACGAGCCGTTAAAAATAAAAAATTATGGAACTACCTGCACTTAAACTTGACCCTGAGACAATAGTTGTCAATATTATTATTGTAATTGCATTCATTATTCTTGTAGTGTATGTGGTAAGGAGTACGATTTATCGTAGTAGAAAGAACAATCTGATTAAGGTAGAAACAGGAAGGTTGGCTTACAAAATGCGTTCTGCGAATGACCCGGTGCCGGTGGATAGGCTTGTTCACAACGGAAAGCAATTCATTGTAAACGGAAAAAAACATTTGACCTCCAATTATATTTTGGTGCGTGCCGAAGGGGCTTATATGAGAGATAGAGGTATTAACGATGGCGACATTTTGTATGTTCGCAAATTTGATGAAGTTTTTACAAGAGAACAAATTCATCCTCGTGATATTTTGTTGATTTATTTGAACGATAAACGATACTCGGGGTACAAAATAAGAGTTTTTAAGCAATACAACCCAGAGCATCCCGACGAGGTGGAAACGTATTACTACAATGAGGATGGTACCGAGCACAATTCCTCTAAGAACCACAACGTAATTGATGTTAAAGGAATTATTAAATATAGAACAACTGATTAACGGATATCGGGCACCCAATAGTTGAGTGCTGCATTAAAAATCATAAAAAAATGACTGATCCTATCGCAGATTTTTTGACAAGAGTGCGCAATGCCATTTTGGCAAAGCATAAAGTAGTAGAGGCTCCGGCTTCTAATTTAAAAAAAGAAATTACCCGCATTTTGCACGAAAACGGGTATATCTTGAGTTACAAATTTATTGATGAGGTTCCTCAGGGGCGCATCAAAATAGCCCTCAAGTATCATCCCGAGACCAAGCAATCGGCGATAAAGAACTTGGAGCGCATCTCTACATCGGGTTTGCGGCGATATGCCTCGGTGGCTGATATGCCGCGCGTAAAAAACGGCTTAGGCATTGCTATTTTGTCCACCTCCAAAGGGGTGATGACCGACAAAGAAGCCCGCGCACAGAATGCAGGCGGCGAAGTGCTTTGCTACGTCTATTAATTTGAATAGTACAATAAAAAGAAATTATCATTTTAAGTAAAAAAATAAATGTCACGTATTGGAAAATTACCTGTAGACCTGCCCAAAGGCGTTACCGTAAAAGTAGGTAGCGACAATGTGGTTGTGGTGAAAGGACCGCTTGGCGAACTCAAACAAGCGGTGAACCCCGACATTACCGTAGCGGTGGAAGGGGAGCAAGTGAATGTATCGCGCCCCACCGACCAGCCGCGTCATCGTTCGATGCACGGTTTGTATAGGGCGCTCATTCAAAATATGGTGGTGGGGGTTTCAACCGGCTACACCATTCAACAAGAGTTGGTGGGTGTGGGCTACAAAGTGGAGGCAAAGGGACAAACGCTCGAATTTAGCCTTGGCTATTGGGTGCCCGATATCCGTTAATCAGTTGTTCTATATTTAA
>BNTQ01000193.1 GCA_025996715.1 Bacteroidia bacterium
GGCAATTGAAGCATACATTTCTTGTTGCCAAAAATGATTGTCGAGGTACATTTGCGTGGTGTCGGCATTGAGATACCGCAGGTAATTGTTGGCATATTTTGCATTGATTTGCCATTGTAGGGGCAATGCGCGCGTTGCCCCCAGCGCCGATGCCTGCACAAAAAAATCGCGGTCCCATTGCCGTTGCCAATGCGTCCAAACATTATTTACAATGGCGCCGGGAATACCGCGTTCCGAATTGTAGTAGTAACTTTTGACCTGCCATTTGCCTTGCGCGAGTGTGCCAAATAAACTTGCCTCTGCCCGCAAGGCTTGTATATCGCCGTTTTGGCGCACGGCAGTGGTGTCCCAGGCTGTGGTTCCGTTGGGCAAAACTTTGCTATAACGAAATTTGTATTTCCCCGAAGAAGCAATGTATTCAAGGCTTAGCGATGATGCAATGCGGTCGTTTATCTTTTGTTCCCACAACAAAGAAGGGTTAATGAGGTCAAACGAGCCTGTGCGGAAAGTAAGGGCAACATTGGTTTTGCGAGCATCAGCAAAGCGAGGATGCCGCGTGCGCAAGTAGATAGTTCCTGCTGCGCCAAAGTCCCTTGCCGACTGAAAAATCTCGCTGCGTTGCCCGTTGTATAAGGATATTTCCTCGATGTTGTCCATCGAAAATTTGCCCAAATCCACTATTCCGTTTTGCGCGTTGCCAATGGGAATACCGTCGTAGAACACGCCCAAATGCTGCGAGCCCATACTGCGAATGTCCAATGTTTTGATGCCGCCAACGCCGCCGTAATCTTTGATTTGAACGCCCGAAAAACAGCGCACCGCATCGGCAACCGAGCGGCTGCCGAGCGCCTCCAACTGTTTGCCCGCCAAGCGTTGCGCAGGAATGACCTCCTTGTGCGGCGGCACCGAAACCACCACTTCGTCGATGTGCTGAATGCTATCTAATTTGTTGGTAGCCAACAAATCAAAGCACACGCACAACAACGCGAACACAAGCCACAATCGGACAAAACGCATAACAACTATTTGAATAATTCAAACAGTTTTTGAAGAAATTGAACGTCAAATACTGATGCAGAATTGCACAGAATTTCAAAGTTTTTTTCCTCGAAAACTTTAATAAAATAATGTGCATTGGCAGGTCTCCTGACTTGTCCCCATTTTGAACTGCCTTCCCATAACTTGTTGATAATCAACGAGTTAGCAGTGGCAAAAGATGCGTCAAAATGTTGCAAAGGACTTACAGTAGCGGGTCTGTTTGGGATTTTCACCCAATTCCCTTTTCATTGCACAACCCGAAAGAATTGTGCAAAACCAATACAAATGCAAAGGTATTATTTTGTTTTTTAAAAACAAAATAATTTTTTGTTAAAATTTCGTTTTTTATTTCAAAAAAACGAATTTATTTTAGCGTTATTCATTGACAAAAAATCATACGCAGGAATGACTTCTATTGTTAAATTCTCGTGCAGAATCGTATCTTTTTGATTTGCTGTAATAATGTAGCCTTTCGATTGCTTGAAATAACGCATGGCATCAAGCAAACCGTTTATTTCCCGTTCTTCATTATCGGAATTTAAATCCCAACATACTTGTAGTAAATTTTTTATCTTGCCTTGTTCCAACTCCACAAAATCACATTCCTTGTTGTTTTCGTTGTAATAAAACAAGTCTTTAGTTTGGCGGCGTAAATGCGAAAAAATAATATTCTCCAACAAATAACCATAATTTTCTGTCAACAAAATTGCCCCTGCTTTTATCAGCCCCGTATCGCAGATATACACTTTTTTGGGTGCAAGCATCTGTGATTTGGCTGAAAATGAAAATTTCGGCACAAGTTGT
>BNTQ01000194.1 GCA_025996715.1 Bacteroidia bacterium
GCGGAATAGCACCCAGCGTGAGGCCTGCGCTGTAGGTGACGTTCACCGTGCTGTCTTTGAATGCTCGTTTGGCTTGTACTATGGTGAGCGTGCCAAGAGGAGTAGGGTAACTCAAGTCGTAGTTGGCAGCCGCACCGCCCGAAACCGTGATGGAATATGTGCCCACCGGCGATGTTGGCACAGCCGTGGTAGTCGCTGTGGGTTTGGGGTTTACACTGCTGGCATTGTCGCCGTTCACAAAACCGCTATAAATGAGGCGGAACGTAGGATTGGCATTGCCATAAACCTTGCTCGTGTCGGCGGCTTTTACCGTCAGTGTAGCCTGGGTGATTTCAAAATCGGCGGAGGCCGAAACTGCAGTGTAATTAGTAGTAGCAGCAAAAGTGGCTGTAACTGTGTATGTGCCTACATTTGTGGGGCGAGTTGCAATAGGCCCATAACTCGTGCTGCCTCTGCCCACGTAAGTATAGGTGGGTGTAACACCTGTGTTGGTGCCGGATGTAGCCGATAGTGGATTGGGCGAACCATACACCCAACTGTTGAGCGTTACGCTTGCCGTGCCTGCGGCTTGGTTGATGGTCAAGTTTTTGGGTGCTGACAAATTAACTATAAGATGGTGGTTAGCATCCACCGACAAATTGCCTGCGTTGATGGCGTATGTGCCAACATTGTCGCCTGCTGCGCGTTGTAAAGCACCACTGAAAGTAACAGTATGACCGCCCTTGTCCGTTTTATTGTATGGAAGTACAGGGTCGTTGGTGCCGTAAATTTTGAACGTATCGCGCGGAGTTACTGTTACCGTGTCTTTCACTATGGTAAATCTCACCCCAGCGGTGTCAAACTTAAACACGTGGTCGGCAAATGTCCAATCGGCGAGATTAAAGGTGAGGCGATATTCGCCCACATTGTTGCCGGGCGCGCGTCCAAAATTGCCAACGGTTGCGCCTGTTATATCATGACCGCCCTTGTCGGTTAAAGTGTAAGGTATCGCAGCAGGGTCGGCGGTGCCGTAAATTTTGAAGGTATCGCGCGGACTTACCGTGATGGTGTCGGGCAGGTAGGTGTAACTCTGTTTGAGCGTGTCGCGCTCGCTGCCAAGGCTTACTGCCACATCCACTGTGCCTACGGCGTGTGCGGGCACCTTGGCGGTGAGGGTAGTGTTGTTCACTACCACTATATCGGTGGCTACCGTGCCGTCAAAGGTTATGGAGTAAGCATTATCAAACGCTCCGCCGTCGCTACCGTAAAATTTATTATTGACGATGTCAAATAGTCCTTTTTCACCTGTGGCTACATTGAAAACAGGCACAAAATGACGAACTAAAACACCGTTGCACCAGAACTTCAAACTATAGATATTTCCTTGAAAATTCTCGGCGACTACATTAAGATCACCTTTGAAATTAAGGGTTCCCACATAAAAATCTTGAGTTCCGGTCAACGCCATCGTGCCCACATTAGAAGTGGCGGTTACCCCATCTATTTGAGCCGTATTGCCTATCTTTGAAAAGGTATGTCTGACATTATTATTGGTGGTTACTGTGGGGACATTTTGCCAACAAGTGCTGCCTGATGTTATATTATAGATAAACATTTGTCGCGCATACACAAACGCATTGGCCCAAAAACTGGGGTCACTTTGGACTGCGCCAAATATAATCATGATCGGACCACTACTTGCAAAATTGAAATCTACTTCCGCATCGATGACCCCGTTATTTTTTACTCCGGTATTGATATACTGAGTGCCAGTAAAATTCAGATATTCTAATTGTATATATTGAGCACCGGAAGAACCGTCCGTATAATCCACCTGCGGCATAAAGTTTTGCCCTG
>BNTQ01000195.1 GCA_025996715.1 Bacteroidia bacterium
AAAAATACCGTGTCCCACCTAAAACCTCGTAGAGGTTTCACATTATCTTATTTTACATCTCGTTCGTGCCAACGGGTTAATTTATGAATCCCCTACGGGGATTTGTTGTCGCATGTTTGTGCTTTTTTATTGATATGTATGCCCTACGGGCATTTCTCTTTTTGCAATCTTGTTGTTCTATTGATTTTTATGTACGGACTATTTATCCCGTAGGGCTTGCATATCAATAGAGAAAAATACCGCGTCCCACTTAAAACCTCGTAGAGGTTTCATTCTACCTCATTTACCTCCCGTTCGTGCCAATGAAAAAAATATTTTCTACAAAGTTACCAAATTTTCTCTATTACCCAAAACTACCCACAAAAAAATTGGGCAGAATTTGATAATTCCGCCCAACTCCTGCGTTAAGGAACATTACGTTCATCAGGGTAGCAAAGGTTTTTATTAGTATCCTTTTAATTCTATGGTTAATTTTTGTCCTGTTTTGATGTTTTTCCACATCCCGATAATTTTGTTGTTTTTCCAGTCTGCCTCAATCTCAGCAATGCAACCTGAATGGTGTTCTTCGTCGTATTCTTTTAGAGACAAATGGTTATTATTATATTTGCCATTCCATTGAATAGGAACTTTAACTTTATCGTACCAATAAAGTATGGAACAATCGCTATAATCATCCCATCGTGTTACTATCGCAGTAATTGGATATTTTGAATTTATTTTACCTTTAAACATTTTACCTTCGGGGTTTTCAGCAACAAGGCATTTGTTATCGTTATTCAAAAGAGATTTTCCGTATTCGGACAGATGCTTTTCTAATTCATTGTAAGAAAGTTTGAAAGAATACCCGATTAAGCCATCAAGGGCTCTTGATGCGTGATTTGCACATTCATCTATAGTAAATTTTATTCCCGACTCTTGAAAAATAATTTCAGCATAATCTAAACTTGGTGCATTTGTCTGGTAAAAACAATCTTGATATAAGTCTATCTGTTTCTGGGTTTCTTCTTTAAGAGCGTCCAAAACTCGTTCTTTCTCATCGCTTTCTAAATCCTCCCCCAGCCAGCCTTTTTCAATAGCATAATTTTCGGTTATCGGGATGTTTAAAATTTTTAGAATAGAATCCAACTGACTTTTTATTTGAATATGAAGCCATTCCGTTATCTCTTTTGCACCGCGTTCCGAAAGAATGTTTTTTATTACCAATTTGTCACCTGTTCTAACATCAAAATTGTGAATGGTTGAGAATCCTGTTATATACGCGCCCCCCGCTTCTCCCGCTAAAGATATACTCAAAATACTACGAGGAGTTTTATTCAACGTCCAATAGGCAAAATCTACATAACTACAACAATTGTTGGTATCAAGCATAACCTTTTCAAACGGATGTATTTTAAAAACATTGGGCACGTGTTCCAATTCCATCACCTGCAAAAATGTGTTTATTTTTTCTGCAATTTTCGGGTTATTTTCACAGTGCACTTCGGGAAATTTGTTTTCATTGACTGTTGGTTTTAAGTCCACAACTTCTATTTCCGCATTTTGCGAATAGGCAAACGCAACTTGTAAAAGCATGTAATGTAAAAAAAATAGTTTTTTCATTGATTAAATTATTTAAAGATGAATAAATTATCGCACAGAGATAATAAAAATTTATACTTTCTCCCAAAGATACAACCTATCTGCCCGTCGCAATTTTTCAGGTGCGGGCATGGAGAAAATTTGCCCTTTGGTAACTTGCTCTACCGGCGTGCCGTCATCTATGCGCAGTTGCGAAATGGTGGTTTCCACTACGCCTGTGGTGGGTCCTGTTATCAGTACGTCGTCACCTACT
>BNTQ01000196.1 GCA_025996715.1 Bacteroidia bacterium
AACGAAGGCGGGCTGTTTGATGTGGATGATAATGTTTTCTACGGCTCATCTACGAGAACCAAATTTGTGGGCTTGTAGATGAGCCGTAGAAAACATTATCATCCACATCAAACAGCCCGCCTTCGTTCGTAGATGCGTTATAGACGGGTACAAGGGTATGAAGCAATCCACTTTTCCATACATTGATATAATACAATTTGCCAATGAAGGGGCCGCCAAAGGCAACAATTCCGTCAGAACTTATTGGTAATGTAGTAGAATTTATCTCATTACCATCGTACCATGCTTTCTTGTCGGGCATGGATAGTTTAATGATATGAGGTTGATGGTCATCAATTGTTGTAAGAGTGACATTGGAGGAACCAAATCTGGTATACAGGCATCCGCTATTATTAAATTGAAAATATATTCTCTGATCAACATGGCTGCTTGGGTTTGTTGAAGGATGAACCAGCGAAAGTAAATTTACCCACGCCGGCTCATAGGCTATACTTGGACTTGAAGCATATCTTGCTTCCGCAATTAGGTCTTCTGTAGTTGTAGTTATACTAACAATTTTCTGACCATTATCCGTATAAGTCAGATACTCCGTAGGGACATAAAAATCAGTACCGTCGGTGTAACTGCCGCTTGGTAAAAAGTTTTGCCCTTTGATGGTAACCGTGTTGCCGCCAGCGGGAGCACCCACGTTGGGTGTGATTTTTGAGATAGACGGAGGAGTTGCCGCAGCAGCAGGCACAGTGGCAGCCGCTACCATTACAGCAGCCGCGCAACAAATAAAAAGTTTTTTCGTTTTCATTTTGTAATTCTTTTAATTATCAAAAAATAAAACTATTTTTGTTTTTTGTCTAATTTAAACGAACGTTTAAATTAGACAAAATTGGAAAGGAAAAAAGAAAAAACCAAAGACCATAAGTCTCTGGTTTTCAACGGATTAGAAAAATATAAGAATAACAAAAAGTTGTCTAATTTAAACGTTCGTTTAAATTAGACAATTTAAAAAAAACCTTTGCAAAAATTTGCCTTACATAACAAGTATGAAGTAGAATTTTTGCAAAGGTAATACAATTTATTAAACGTGCAATACATTTTAGTAAAAAGATTTTACTTTTAACGTAATTTAACAATTGGGAATTTTGCCTATTGCTTTACTGGCTTGGGTTTTAGGCAGTTTTGGGTTTTTGTCTGAACTGTGATTTTTGTATGATTTTTTTGATTTATGTGATTTTATGTAAATCGGTTAATGTTTTTTTTGAGGTGCTATTGCATATCAATAGAAAAAACATTCGTTGAAAATAAGGTAATAAGGTTCAATAACAACGGTATTTTATTGGCTACTAAGGTTGTTTAAAAAGCATAAGGTTTTGCCATTATTTTGAATTTACTAATATAAAACCTTATTTTTATAAGGCAATCTTAGTAGCAAAAAACGACAGATATTTTTTTTCAACCTTATTACTTTATTTACTCATTTAATTCATAATTCTTTCAAGTTCCGTATCGTAGAGACGTGGCGCGCCGCGTATCTACTTTCCGCAGGCTGCGCTGCGCTACGCTTGCCTACGGTTATGAAAATTCAACCCTTCGGGTTGGTTATGTCTATGTTCTCAATTATGAATTATTTATTTGCACCCCATAATGTCTTATTTGCGTAACCATGGGCGTATTTCTCAAAAAATCTTTTTTGCCATACAAATGAGGCTCTATCAATGTTTCTTCGCCATTGCGCAAGGTCATCAAACGAACTTCGGTAGCAAAAGATACATCATTATCGGGCAGCACAAGCGCAATAT
>BNTQ01000197.1 GCA_025996715.1 Bacteroidia bacterium
GCAGTATGTTTTACCATCTCGAAAAAATACGGAGAGTTTTATGCTGCACGTATTGGGAAAGTGGCTATAAAAAGAGTGAAGACGTGGACGTGGTTACACGAAATGGAAGATAAAATTTTGATGAGCGAAATCAAAAAAAAGGAGCAAAAAAATGTCAAAGTCTAACAAAAAAATGATATTTGTCCTTGCGGGGGTTGGCGGCGGATTGCTGGTAGTCATTATTCTGGTCATACTCATATCATCGCTAATGAGTTCTTTTTCGGAAATTAAGGGCGACACCGCAACAGAGGGCGAAGCCGTCCAGTTCAGTGTGGTACAAAAGAATAAAGTAGAAGACGAAAAAGAAACATTAGAAAAACGCGCTCGGGACTACGAAGAAGGACAAAAACGCCTCGAACACGAAGAAGTTTATGTGAGTTCCACCTCGTTTGGCTCGGCATTTAAGCAAAAAACCAAACCCGCAGCAGAAAAAGAGGTTGCCGAAGTTGTACCACAGTCCGCACCTGTGCAGCAGAATACATATAATAATGGGACACCTGTTGCGCCCAAGCGCCAAAAACAAGCACAAACAACGGCAACAACGGCAAGGGCTGCAACATCTGCCTCTGCTACTGAACCAACAGCACAAACACAACCGCAGCAGCAAGAGGTGCGCAGCAAACGCACACGATTTACAGACGAAGCCGAAGCCGCTGCAGCAGCACAAGCCAATAGGGCAGCCTCTAACGGTGCTATCTCATTTAAAGCAAGAATTTTTGAAGATGTTGAAATTATCAACAGTGCCAACGTGAAGGTGCGTGTGTTGGAAGACTTTACGATAGACGGTTGCCTCATTAAGCACAACACGCTGCTGTCGGCGGTAGCCCAAAGAAGTAGCCGATCGGTGGATATTATGATACAGAGTATTATGGCTTGCGGCAAACGTGTAACTGTAAGATTTACAGGCTACACTGCCGACGGTGTGCAAGGATTGCCTGTGCGTGAAGATAATGCCGCAGAGATAGGTACCCGCGAAGGCGGCAACGAAATGGCAACAGGCACAGCCGAAGCCGTAGCCGCCCGCTCGTCAGGCGTGTTGGGTATTATAGGTGCGGGGGTGGCAGGTGGTGTGCGCAGCGGCACAAGAGCAGCCCAACAACGGCAGCCGGTATTGGTAGAAGAAGGCAGAGAATTGATTTTTATGACAAATTAGATGTTGCGTATGAAAAAAATATACATCATTGCTTTGCTTTGCGGATGGGCAATTTCGGCAGTTGCGCAAGAGCAATCGCAGACGGTTCTTTTGAACAAAAAAAACCTCGTTTATGTGATTTTTGACCGTACAATTATTGATATTATTTACGATTATGACGTGGTGCAAGATGAACGCCCTGTGAAACGCAAAGATATGATTGGGTTGCGCCTAATGTCGGCAGCAGACACCGCGCCCATAGGCTGTATGGTGGAGTTGGAAGGCAACCATTTGCAACACTTGTGGCTCAAACTTTCGCCCACCATCCAGCCCACAGTGCGGATACATACCGCCGCCATCGCCCAAGAGATCGCTACCGAAGTTATTGTAAAACAACAAGATACAACAACGACTATCAGCAGCGCTACTACTAAAGCATTTTTGCAGCAAGCGCAAAAAATGAGCCATAACGAGCGTGACTCGTTATTTACCGAGGATAGCACAAGCATTGCCGAGCGCAACGCGCAACTATTGCCCACAATGCGCAACAAAGCACAGACATTGCTGCTCAAAAAAGCCACCAT
>BNTQ01000198.1 GCA_025996715.1 Bacteroidia bacterium
TGCCAACGCGCCCGAAACCAAGGATAACAATTTTACGTGGAAAGATTTTCAAGACCGCAACAATAATGAGTTGGTAGCCATTTTTGGCAATTTTATCAATCGCACATTGACCCTTACCCAAAAATACTACAATGGTAATGTTCCACCGCTCAACGCACGCAGCGATTTTGACAACGCCACGCTTACTCAATTAGCCGCCGTAAAAGAAAAAGTGGAGAGCAACCTTGAGCGTTATCGTTTTCGTGAGGCACTCAAAGAGGCGATGGATTTGGCACGTTTGGGCAACAAATACCTTGCCGACACAGAGCCTTGGAAGGTGGTAAAAACCGATGCCGAGCGCACGCAAACCTTGTTGCACATTGCCCTGCAAATTGCAGCCAACTTAGCCATTGTGATGTCGCCGTTTTTGCCTTTTACCGTACAAAAATTGCAACAAATGCTCAATATAGATGCCGCCGCGCTCAATTGGAATCGCTTGGGCAGCGCAGATTTGCTGCCTGTGGGGCATCTCACGGGCACGCCCTCGCTGCTGTTTGAAAAAATTACCGACGAAGAAATTGACGTGCAGTTGCAAAAATTGGCACAGCAAAAAGAAAAAAATAATTCCTAATCGATTTATTGCCAACAATGACCCCGCCTGCTATTCTGCAACTATTGCAAACACTCATATCCACGCCGTCGTTTTCACGTGAAGAAACGGCTACGGCAGATGTTATTTTTGACTATCTAACAGCCGCCCAACTATCGCCCAAGCGGCATTTGAACAATGTTTACGCCTTGGGGCAACACAATTCGCCGCAGAAAAAAACACTGCTGCTATGCTCGCATCACGACACCGTGCGCCCCGCCGCAGGCTACACCCGCGACCCTTTTGCGCCCGACATCCAAGACGGCAAACTATACGGTTTGGGCGGCAACGATGCAGGCGCTTCGGTGGTGAGCCTAATTGATTGTTTTTCAACATTTTACAACAAAAATTTACCCTTTAATTTGGTATTGGCAATTGTGGCTGAGGAGGAGGTGCAGGGACCTAATGGCGTTGAAAGTATATTGCCATTGTTGGGAAACATGGATTGTGCCATTGTGGGCGAGCCTACGCAAATGCAGGCGGCAGTAGGCGAGCGCGGCTTGATGGTGTTGGACTGCACCGCTCATGGTGTGCAAGGGCACGCTGCCCGCAACGAGGGCAAAAACGCGCTCTACCTCGCTTTGGACGACATTGAGTGGATACGGCAATTTGCGTTTCCAAAAATTTCGGCAACAATGGGGCAGGTCAAAATGACGGCAACAATGATGCAGTGCGGCACGCAGCACAATGTAGTACCCGCCGAGTGCCAATTTGTGGTGGACGTGCGCCCCACCGACGCCTATTCTAATGAGGAAATTTTGCAAATCATACAGCAGCATTGCCAAAGCACGGTAACGCCCCGCTCCACTCGCCTGCGCGCCAGCAGCATTGCCGCCAACCATCCCCTTGTGCAAGCGGCAGTGCAAATAGGTTGCAGCACCTACATCTCGCCCACCACCAGCGATATTGCGCTACTGCATTTGCCCGCTCTCAAAATGGGCGTAGGCAACTCTGCCCGCTCGCACGCCGCCGATGAATTTGTGTATTTGCACGAAATTGACGAGGGCATTGCCCGCTACAAACAGTTGGTAGATAGCCTGCGAGCGTAGCGAGAAACCTCAACGAACACGCAACCCGAAGGGTTGAATTTGCATAACCGTA
>BNTQ01000199.1 GCA_025996715.1 Bacteroidia bacterium
CCGTTACAGAGGCTTCGTCCAGCAACATATAGGCACCGCGCAGGGGCTGCTTTGCCTCCACCGTGTACCACGAAGTGTTGGGGTCAAAAGTGAAAGCGGCACCCAATTTTTTGAAGCCTATAAAGTGCGTATCCAAGCGGCGGCGGCCAATTTTATCGCCACCCGGGCTGGGCGCAAATGCTTTGTGAAAGCGTGCCAGCAAAGGTCCCAGCACCATAATGCTCCCGCGCAGCGAGGTCATTCGTTTCAAATAGTCGGGGGTTGTGAGATATTGCAAGTCAATGTTATGCGCTCTAAATGAGTAGGTGCCTGCCTTTTCGTTGTGCACCTCTACGCCCATTTTTTGCAGCAATTCTATCAATTTGCTCACATCCAAAATATCGGGAATGTTGTGCACTACCACTTTTTGGTCGGTGAGCAAAGTGGCGCAAATGATTTGCAGGGCTTCGTTTTTTGCCCCTTGCGGCGTGAGTTCGCCCTGCATTGGGCAACCGCCTGTAACTTCAAAACTTGCCATCAGATTTTATTTTTTTAGTTCAAAAAAAAATCAAAGATATTATTTTAAATTGCATCAACCACTCGCATTAGCAACTCGCATCACAATTGTGAAACAACTGCCCTCGTGCAATTTGCTCTCGACCCAAATTTTTCCGTGCTGCTCCTCTACTATTTTTTTTACATAATACAAACCCAATCCAAAGCCTTTCACATTGTGCAAATTGCCGGTGGGCACGCGGTAAAATTGTTCAAAAATATGTTTTTGGGCATCGCGCGAAATGCCCAAACCGTTGTCTGTTACTTGTATTACCAAGTGGTCTCTTTTGTTGCGAGTAGCAATTTTAATGTGAGGATGCGCTTTGTCGTTGTACTTTAATGCGTTGTCTATCAGGTTGGAAATGATGTTTGAAAAATGCAGTTCGTCGGCTTCAATGCAAGCATTGGCGGCAGCAAAATCGGTAACAATAGTGCCGCCTTTTTCGTTTATTTGCAAGGTAAAACTTTCTATTAGTTGCGTGGCTAATGTGTGAAAATCAAGCGTGCACCACTTCAAATAAATTTTACTGTTTTCGGCTAAGGTCATTCGCAACGATTGTTCGACAAGTGCCAACAATTTTGCTGCTTGTGCTTTTACCATTTTTGCCAATTGCCCCAAATTTTTCTTTTCGGCAGGTACCGTCTCATCCATCATCATCTCCGATGCCAACATAATGGTGGCAATGGGTGTTTTGAGTTCGTGGGTCATATTGTTGGCAAAGTCGGCGTGCATTTGCGACAATTTTTTTTGGCGAAACATAGCAGTGAGTGTGCCAAAAAAAACAACCAAAACCACCACCATCAACACCAGCGACATCACAATGGTGGTGCCCATTGCCTTGTAAAGATACGATTGTTTTTTTGGAAAACTTACCCCAAGCATATAGGGCTCCGACAGCACATCGGAGGGATAAAGTTGTCGCGAATAAACATCGCCGGTGAGCGTCTCGCACGTGCCAAAAACCATATCCCAATTGGCTTTCCGCACATTGTAGTCAAAAGGCAAGTGCAGACCGTGCTGTTGCAAAGACGATGCCAACAACTCTCCCAATTTTTCTTTGTTGATGCGTTGTTCCAAAGGCACCTCCACCGAAATAACACTCTCCACTATGTGGTCCACCAAAATACGTTTGTAGGTGCGCCGTTCTTCGGCTTGGTTCAAAG
>BNTQ01000200.1 GCA_025996715.1 Bacteroidia bacterium
CTAACGAAGTTGGGGATGGTTACGCTCGTTAGCCCTTCGCAATAGGAAAAAGCGTAGTCGCCAATAGATGTAACAGAGTTGCCAATGGTTACGCTCGTTAGCCCTTCGCAATGGATAAAAGCGCGGTCGCCGATAGAGGTAACGGAGTTGGGTATGGTTAGCGCACCTGTCAAGCCAGTGCAACCGGCAAAAGCGTAGTTGCCGATAGATGTAACGGAGTTGGGGATGGTTAGCGCACCTGTCAAGCCACTGCAATCGGCAAAAGCGTAGTTGCCGATAGATGTAACGGAGTTGGGGATGGTTATGTTCGTTAGCCCGCGACAATACATAAAAGCATCGTCGCCGATAGATGTAACGGAGTTGGGGATGGCTACACTCTCCAGTTTACTGCAACTGAAAAAAGCGGTTCTGCCGATAGATGTAACGGAGTTGGGTATGGTTACGCTCGTTAGGCTGCAACCGCGAAAAGCATCGTCGCCAATAGATGTAACGCCCGTTATACTCACAGAAGTTATCTGCGTGCGGTACGAATACCAAGGGGCATTATTGTACATAGCCCCTGTGCCGCTAATGGTGAGGGTGTAGTTTGTCGGTGTGCCTGTGAGCACCCACGTAGCATTTGTGCCACAGGAGCCGCTTGTTACTGTTTGTGCGTTAGCCGCCGCTACTGTGCCCAGCAATACTCCCATTGCTACGATGCACTTGAATACATTTGTGTTTTTCATAATTAGTTGTGATAAGTGGTTAAAAGAGAAAATTATTTTTCTATTGCTGCGATTAGGGCATCCAAAAACAGTTTGATGTTTGCGTATCCATTTTCGTAATTTATGTATCGCTCGCCATACCATTTGTCGTTTGTGGTATCTATATCAAGATATTTTGCAAGGTGTTCCTTTACCCATTCGGCTACTTCTGTTTCTTTGTAGGGATTTTCTGTATCTACACAACGAATGCCGTAGGTGGGTCTATCATCAATGGATACTTCGTGTACTATATCCACGGCTACCTTATGTCCTTTTATTTCAAAAGGCACCGATATTTCACAATAATCCGAATGCTCAAAATCATCATCACGATCACGAAAATATTTGGGGTAGTCTTCTTCTAATCGTTCCGCCCAACTGTGCCAATACTCAGGTTGGGTTTTATACACTTTTTCTACTATCCAACGATAGAAATTTCTTTCCCCTCGTTTTTCCACTGCATACAATCGTTTGTCTTTGGACAAGACTTCTTCAAGCAGACTACCTACGGCTAACCGTGCCATACTAAAACCTTTTTCGTTGGAAGAGTATAGTGTTTTGTAGTGCTTAAACAAGTCAGATAATGGAGTCTCTTGCCAATAGTAGTTATTGCCCCCCACAAGATTTGCTACACAAAAAGGGTCGTTTTGTGAATTGCTATTGCACCAGCAATAAACAGCACCTTGCAAAAAATCCCTAATTCTCTGCTTTTTTTCGGGCAAAATTCCTTGAACTTCGCGAATACTTATGTCTTTTGTCAACATAATGATTTGAAATTAATGGTTCATAAATACAAGGTAGAACCTTGTATCAATGGGGTTAATAAATTAGTTAATACATTTGTCTTTCTTCGATGATTCTAACCGCTGGAAATGCCCACTGTTGCTTAATGTTTGATGAA
>BNTQ01000201.1 GCA_025996715.1 Bacteroidia bacterium
TATGAACATTTCGCTCAAAGAAGTGCAAGCGCGTGTAGAAAGTTTATCGGAAGTAAATCCTATGTTGGGACATCGCGGATGCCGCTTGGGCAACACCTACCCCGAAATTACCGAAATGCAAACCACCGCCATTATTGAGGCAGCATTGAATTTGAAAAAGAAAGGAGTGAACACGATTCCCGAAATTATGGTGCCGCTCACTTGTACCAAAAATGAAATGAAAATGCAAGCCGAGATTATTCGCGACACTGCCGAAAAAGTATTCACTGCCTACAACGACAAAATTGACTTCAAAGTGGGCACTATGATTGAGGTGCCTCGCGCTGCTCTCACAGCCGAAAAGGTAGCCAACTATGCCGAGTTCTTTTCGTTTGGTACCAACGACCTGACGCAAATGACCTTTGGTTTTTCTCGCGATGATGTTGCTAAATTTTTGCCCGTTTATTTAGAAAAAGGTTTGTTGAAAAACGACCCCTTCCAAATTTTAGACCAAACAGGAGTGGGGCAACTCGTGGGGCAAGCCACCGTGAAAGGACGCTCTGTGCGTCCCAACCTCAAAGTGGGTATTTGCGGCGAGCACGGCGGCGAACCTTCATCGGTAGAATTTTGCCACCACATTGGATTGAATTACGTGAGTTGCTCGCCATTCCGCGTGCCCATTGCACGTTTGGCTGCCGCTCACGCTGCCATTAAGGAAAATAGATAACCGTTTTTTTGTAAAAATTATCCATTGTGTCAATGAAAAATTCGCCTGAATTTTACACACATCTTGCCATAGAATTGGGCGCAGAGCATGCTCTGCGCTTTGGCATTGATGACATTGTGTTTGATGCGCGCTCGTTGCTCAAATGTATGTTTGGCTGCGAAGATTGGGGGCGCGGGCACACCTGCCCAAGTATCATCGCCAAAACAAAAAGTACAAAAATTCAAAACAAAATGTACAAAAACGCACACAGCCTTTAAATGCCGTTTAAGGGGTAATTTGCCGTTAATACCTCTGTTTTGCGTTTAGTGTTGCCAATTCTTGCACCTGTGCGGACAATTCCTGCTATTTCTATGCTTTGCCACTTGTTTTGCGAAAGGTACTGCGTTAGCATATCACTTGGGTAACTGCTCAAAATGAATTTGCCTTCAATTTTTGCCAGCGTTTTTAGCAATAGTTCAAAGTCCTCTGCAGTGTATCCATCGTAGTGCCCCATATTGGCGTTGAAATAGGGCGGGTCGCAGTAAAATAGGGTTTCTGCGCTGTCTCTTGTGCGGATTAGTTGCACGGCATCTATGCACTCTATTTGCGTGTTCTGCAAAAAAGTAAGCCCCACCTTACGGAAGGGCTTTCTTTTTGATTATGATACATATTCCGTATCTGGTTCCATTCTTTTTGCAACCTTCCAATCGGGTGTCATACTTTGAAGAAGAACGTGTACCCAATAATGACGATTATCTAAAAGATCATCATTTTCTTTTTGAAGCAAATCGCAAAGGTGGTTTGCATTTCGGTAATTTCGGGGTAGGTGTTGCCCAAGCGGCATCCGCGATGTCCCAACATAGGATTTACTTCCGATAAACTTTCTACACGCGCTTGCACTTCTTTGAGCGAAATGTTCATA
>BNTQ01000202.1 GCA_025996715.1 Bacteroidia bacterium
CCGCGAGCGAGACTATTCCTACGTTGGCTCGTTCTACGCATTTGCCATTTGGGTAGGGTTGGGCGTTGTGGCTGTGATAGAATTGTTGAAGAAAATAATGAACCCCAAACTGGCTGCCGCCCTTGCCACAGTGGCATCGCTGGGCGTGCCCGCATTGATGGCACAGCAAAATTGGGACGACCATAGCCGTCGCGGACGCACGCTGGCACGCGACTGGGCTTACAACTATTGGCAGTCGTGCCGCCAAAACGCCATCTTGTTCACCTACGGCGACAACGATACTTTCCCGCTGTGGTACGCGCAAGAGGTGGAGGGCATTCGCACCGATGCTCGCTTGATGAATATGTCGTATGCAAGTGCCGAGTGGTACATTGAGCAAATGCAGCACCGTTACTACAACAGCGCCGCCCTTCCCATGTCGCTTTCGTACGATAAAATAGTGGGCAGCCGCCGTGCTATTGTGCTGGTGCAAGACCGCCTCAAAGAGCCGTTGGATATTAAAAAAGCGATGGACTTTGTAGTGAGCGACGAACCCAGCACACAAGGGCGTTCCGGTTATGCAGGGCAAGAATATATTAACTATTTTCCCAGCAAAACTCTGCGCCTCACTACCTTGGTTGACAACGCTGTGGAGGCTGGTATTTTGTTCGACAACGCCACCCATATTGTGCCCTATCTTGATGTGCCGCTCAAATCATCCTACGTGCAGCGCAGCAACTTGGCAATCATTGATTTATTGGCAAATTTTGAGTGGAAACGCCCAATAGAATGGGGTGTTACGGTGCCCAACAGTTTCAATTTGGGGCTGGAATCTCACTTTTTGAACGAGGGGCTTGCCAATTTGCTCACCCCGCAGCGCTTGCCCTCCAACGATGCCTACGGCAGTGCTACGGCTACCGATTCGTTGTATGAAAAAATAATGCACACCTTTGTTTTTCGCAATCTCAACAACCCCAATGTGTATTACGATGAAACTTGCGAGCGCACTTTGTCGTACTATCGCAATATGTTTGCACGACTTATTTTGGCGTTGATTAACGAAGACAAAAAAGACAAGGCAAAAGAGGTGGTGGACAAGTATTTTGAAGTGATGAGTCCGCCCCAAATTACCTATTACTACACAGCAGCCCATATAGTAGAAGCCTTGTACGAATTGGATGATATAGAACGTGCCAATGCTTTGTCGGATAGTTTGAGCGAAGATGCTACCGACCAATTGCGCTATTTTCGCACTTTGGCGGGCAAAGGCGATGTGTCGACAGAGCAGCGGATATGCCTACAAAATTTGATGTATTTGGCACAAATGGCACAACGGCATCAGCAAACCGACCAAGCCAAAAAACTACAAGATTGGGTGGACTTTTATCAGCAGTAGAAAGAATGACGCCGCCGCAATTTATTAAAAATATGATGCCTACTTTGGTGTGGAATTTTCCGCACGAGCCGAGTAGTGTATTTCTCACTTTTGATGATGGTCCCACCCCGCAAATCACACCTTGGGTGGTGGACAAGTTGAACGAGTACAATGCCAAAGCCACATTTTTTTGTCTGGGCAAAAATGTAGAGCAGCACCCCGACGAGTTTGAGTACATTTTGAAAAACGGA
>BNTQ01000203.1 GCA_025996715.1 Bacteroidia bacterium
CACCTCCTTGCCTTTGGTTTCTTTGATGTTGCGAATGGTATCCTTGATGATAGACAGCGTGTTCAAACCCAACAAATCTATTTTGATAAGCCCCACGTCCTCAATGATGCTGCCTTCGTATTGGGTTACCAATAATTTTTCTTTGCCGCCTTTTTCTTCGGCGGTGCACAGCGGAATGTAGTTGATGAGCGCGCTGGGACCAATGATAACCCCGCAAGCGTGCACGCCTCTGTTGCGCACGGTGTTCTCCAACATTTGTGCATATTTGAGCGTCTCTTTCACTTGCGGATTGCCCGACAGAGCAGCCTCGTTGAGTTCGGGAATGTATTCGATGCAGTTGGCGATATTGACTTTGGGGGCTTTGCCATCCTTGCCTTTGTCAAATGCAAAAGGAATATAATTTGCCAATCTGTTGGCATTGTCGATGGGCATTTCGAGCACACGTGCCACGTCTTTGATGGCGGATTTGGTAGCCATAGTGCCAAATGTGATGATGTGCGCCACGCTATCTTCGCCATATTTTTGCACAATGTAGTCATACACTTTTGAGCGGCCTTCGTCAAAGTCAATGTCAATATCGGGCAGCGAAACGCGGTCGGGATTGAGAAAGCGCTCAAACAGCAGTCCATATTGCAAGGGGTCAATGTTGGTAATGCGAAGGCAGTAGGCAACCACCGAGCCAGCCGCAGAGCCGCGCCCCGGACCCACCCACACATCCTGCGACCACGCATATTGAATAAAGTCGCGCACTATCAAAAAATAACCCGGGAAACCCATCGTTTTCATCACATCCAATTCAAACCGGATGCGTTGTTTTATTTCCTCCGTCAAGCCATCGCCGTAGCGTTCCTTTGCACCCTCAAAAGCGAGGTGCGATAGATAATCGGCTTCCAACTTGATGCGCAGCACTTTGTTGTAGCCTCCCATTTTGTCAAAACGCTCTCCAAACTCCTCTCGTAGAGCATCTTCGGTAAATTGAGTGCGGTATTGTTCTATGGTGCCAAACTCTTGGGGGATAGCAAAAGTGGGCATAATAGGCTCAGAGGTAATATCGTAGTGTTCTACCTTGTCGGCAATTGCTACGGTGTTTTCAAAGGCTTCGGGCAGGTCGGGAAACAATGCGCGCATCTCTTGCTCGTTTTTGAACCACTCTTGCTTGGTGTAGCGCATTCGTTTGGGGTCGCTCATAGTGGTTTGCGTGCTCACGCAAAGCAAGCGTTCGTGGGCATCGGCGTGCTCCTCTTCCACAAAGTGCACATCGTTGGATACAATAATTGAGGTGTTGGTTTTGCGTGCAATGTTGAGCAATTCGATGTTTTGCACACGTTGCCGCTCGTAGGTATCGGTGCGCCCACCGGGTTTTGTGGTGGGATGCGCTTGCAATTCAATGTAGTAGTCGTCGCCAAACACGCGCTTGAACCACAGCACTGCCTCCTCGGCACCTTGTAGGTTTTTTGCCTGTATTTTGCGATGAATTTCGCCCCCCAAGCAGGCAGAGCAAATGATAAGCCCTTCGTGATATTTTTCTAATAATTCTTTGTCCACGCGGGCAGTTTGGTAAAAGCCCTCTGTCCACGCCAGCGATACCAATTTGCAA
>BNTQ01000204.1 GCA_025996715.1 Bacteroidia bacterium
GGGCGAAAAAATACCCGCCGAATTGGTCGAAAAAATTATTGCCAGCCAAAATTATTTAGCAGGTTACTCTACCCTCAGACAACTCTCATTTGGCTTGTTGGATATGGCTTACCACACTCGCACGCAACCTTTTGATGAAAATAATTTGGGTGCATTTGAGCACAAAATGGTGGCTGCCACCCGCGTTTTGTCGCCCACAGAGGGCTGCGTGATTAGCAGTGCGTTCACGCACGTTTTTGGCGGCGGCTATGCCGCAGGATACTACGGCTACAAATGGGCAGAGGTGATTGATGCCGATGCGTTTTCGGTGTTTCAAAAGAACGGCATTTTTGACCGCGCCACCGCGCAATCGTTCAAAGATAACATCTTATCAAAAGGCGGCAGCGAGCATCCGATGGTACTCTACAAACGCTTTCGCGGGCAAGCACCAAACATTGATGCCTTGCTCAAACGAGAAGGGTTTAAGCAATAAAAAACGGCGAGAATTACAAGCAGTAAGTGATGTACCTCCAACTATTTTTTGTCTTTTTCAAAATAGGCCTCTTTGGGTTTGGTGGAGGATATGCAATGTTGTCGCTCATTCAGCACGAAGTAGTGTTGCAGCACGAGTGGATAACCGATGCAGAACTTGCTAATATGCTGGCTTTGTCGCAAGTAACGCCAGGCCCCATTAGCATCAATTGCGCTACATACATTGGCTACACGGTTACGCAAAGCGTGTGGGGGGCTGCCACCGCTACGTTTGCATTAGTGTTGCCTTCGCTGGTTATTATGCTGTGTGTTTGCTACTTTTTTGCAGCCTTCAAAAATAATGCTTATGTGATGGCATCGCTGTCGCTGCTTCGCTTGGCAGTGGTGGGGCTTATTGCTGCGGCTGTGTTGGCATTGCTCAACGCCGACAATTTTGGCAACTATCGCAGTGTGCTCGTTGGCGTAGCAGCCTTTGTTGCTTTGTGGCGATGGCGTGTGCACCCTATCTTATTGGTAGTAATAGCGGGACTTGTGGGACTGTTGCTGTTTTGAAACTACTGCAAAAATCCCATAATTTTTCGCATTTCGCTCAAGGTGGCATTAGCACTTTCGCGGGCTTTTTGGGCACCCAATTGCCGCACGCGAGCAAGGTATTGGGTGTCCTGCAAAATGTCCAATGTGCGTTGGCGAATGGGCAGCGTTACCTTGCAAATATCGTCGGCCAATTGGTTTTTCATATCGCCGTAGCGGATGGTGCCGTTGTGATAGGCGTCTTCGTAGAACTTCACTACCTCGTTGGTGCTCACTACTTTGAGCAGCGTAAATAAATTCTTCACAGGCTCGCTCATTTCGCTGGTTTTTTCGCCTGTATCGGTAACTGCTTTTTTCACTTTTTTGCGAATGGCGGCTTCGTCGTCAATCAGGTACAAGCCGTTGCCTTCGCTTTTGCCCATTTTGCCGGTGCCGTCCAAACCCGGAATTTTGATGAGGTCGCTGCCAAAATTGTAGGCATCAGGCTCTGGGAAAAATGGCGTTTGGTAGAGGTTG
>BNTQ01000205.1 GCA_025996715.1 Bacteroidia bacterium
AAATTTTATCTATTCAATCTATTCTCCATATTGTAGCCATTGTCCCAATTTGCGAAAACTCTCTGATTTATCTTTAAGAGTGCGAAATAATTTTTTCAATAGTTCGTTGTTCATACTTTTGTTGGTTTTGGTTATGTCCTGCAAGCCTTCAAGCGTGTTGGGCAGTCCATAGTCCGCCATATTAATCTCTCCTTCTTGTGCCGCAGATAAAATAAACGATTCTATGGATTTATTTTTTGCGCCAACGCTAATAATGCGATGCTGATGATGTTCCCATAAAACTAAAATATCCTTGTGTGTATCAATGTTCTTAAACTGTGCAAAATAAAGCGGTTTCTTTTTATCATTATCTATTACGCCGATTGTGGGGCGGTTGGCATAATACCTATTTTGCATAACTTTTGCTACATTGTGGCAACCGTATTGGTGGTTAATACTTTCTTTTCCTGTATCGGTTACAATAGCCATCAGCAAGGTATCCACGTAGCATTCTGTGATTATTTCAGGCTTCATAAATCCACATTCATATAACGTTCCATTCCAAAAAATAAATCTATTCCCTTGTCGCAAACCTCGTCCATTTCCTCGTCTGTAAGCCGCCGTGCTACTGTTTGTCCGTCTTTGAAATCCACTACATAGATAGATAATTCTTTGCAAAGTTCGGCATTCTCAAAAAATTCCTTAACGATTAAATCGCTGTGCGTAGCAATAAAGAACTGATTGCTTTTGCTTTTGGCGATGTCGTAGGTCAAAATGGTTATGTACGGCGGGAATGCGTGTGCTTCGGGTTCTTCAAAAAGCAGGACAGAGTCTTGATTGGAGGCAATAGCCGTGCGGTAAAAAATCATTCTTTGCAACGTGTCGGCAACCGAAGAGTAGGGCAACTGAATAACTTTGTTCTCGCCCAATGAACGCTGCAATTTTATGCTATGCGTTCCTAAATCCAGAATGTCGGTCAGTCCAAACTTGGCAAATTCTTTGGTCATCCACGCCTTTATATCGGCAACATTGTTATTGTGTGCCAAAACATCTGCTAAATTTTCGCCGTAAGGTATTTCTAAAAAAGCCATACTTGTATTTTGGCTTACCCTATTTTTTAATTGAAATTTGTAAAATTTGATATTTTGTGGAACTCCCAATATGTTTAATTTCAAAACGCCATCACGCAATGAATAGGCAAAACCGCTATCTTCCATATTAGGATTAACTATTATTTTCCTATTATTTATACTTATTTCACAACTGCTTTCATTGTTATTGAAAAAATCACTTAATCCTTCTATTCGCACAAAATCTAATATATTGCCACCCTTGATAGGGGAGGTCAGCGAAAACAAGCCCAAGGCTTCCAAGATATTGGATTTACCCACGTTGGGATAGCCGATAAACAAGTTTATGCGGCGACAACCCTCTAACTTTAAGTTGCGTATGGACTTAAAGTTGGTTATATGCACGTATTCTATGTGATTTGCCATAATTTAATTAACATTTTTCTAAAAATGCCGC
>BNTQ01000206.1 GCA_025996715.1 Bacteroidia bacterium
TGTAAACTTCGCTGTCGGCAAGTTTCAACAAATGTCCTACGGCAGATACGCAAACGTAGCCGTTGCCTTCAAAATAGCCCTGCTGTTTGGCTGCACCCAAAACTTTTGCAATACTGTTGCAAGCATCGGGCTTTTCTACAATAACGAGTTTCATAATAATGGGATTTTGATTATTAAAAAAAATTATTACCTTTGCACAAGATTAAAAACTATGAATGCTTTTACTTTTGTATGAGACCAGAATTTAAGTCGCAACTTGCAAATTACTTTTTAGACGTATCTAAATTGATAGTCGGCGGGATTGTCATATACGGGGCTATTTCTGATACAGTTCCTATTTTAACTATTATTTTAGGTGGTGTTGCTGCACTTATTACAGCCATTACAGGTTTTATACTTATTCTAAAAAAATAAAATTATGATACTCAATTATGTTTTTATAGCAATTATTTTGCTAACGTTTGTTGTGCTTGTGTACACCTTGTTAGACAATGCTAAGCAAAAAAGGCACCAGATTGCTTGTTAATTCATTGCTTATTCTCCTTACAAGTAATAAAGTTTCCATAGCATTTTGATTTTAAGTCTTATAGACTAAGAGAACGAAATTGCTGTTTTTGAATTTCTACGTTCTCCAACGGGCTTGGCATATTATTGACTGCTTGCAAGGCTGCAGAACGCACGGCTTTTTGCGGCACACTGCACAGGTCATCGTTCCAGTCTTTGTGCTTGGGAACGTCTAATTTGTATTCGCAGCCGGGCTTGTGCAGAAGTATGTTGCGCAGAACTATACTTTTCACCAATTCTGTTACCTCTTTGCAAGTAAATACCTTTTCTTGGTTTTGATATTGAATAATGGCAGTTTGATTTCTTGCATCAATGCTAATAATTTTGGCGGTATCGTCAATAATTTTCAAGTTGGTGGTTTGCCCTGCAATATCGTTATCATTTCCTAAAAGAATAGGAATATTGGCTCGTAGTGCTTTGTTTCTAATGATTTGTATTTGCTCTGTGGTAATTGCGCCACTTGTGGCAAGTAAAGCAGAGTTTTGATAAGAGTACATTTGCCGATAGGAAAGCGCATCAATGGGGTCTTCACAGACAACTAACCCGCTTTTGCCTTCCAACGAAGTTGACCAAACGCTGTTGTGTCGGCTTGTGCCTGCAACAAATGCTTTGGCAGTTCCGCCGGTATCCGGGGCGAGGTACTTGTATTGTCCGCCTACTTTTTCACCCTGTGCGTTGCGCCAATGAAAAAACAAGTTAAGGTATTCACCGTTTTTAGAATGTAGCAAGCCCATTTCGCGTGCAATATCAGGCGATTGGAGCATATTGATCATATCGGGATGGATACCGCGCTTGCGCAAAAGCGGCAACACTGCAAACGGCACAGTAACGAGTGGAGTGATATTGTAATGATGTTCTATGGCACGTGCGGGCGTTTCTGCTTGGGTAGTGGGCACATAACACGCTGCTGCTTGCAGTGCACTTTGCAAACGCTCTTTAT
>BNTQ01000207.1 GCA_025996715.1 Bacteroidia bacterium
CATATACTTTGGAGGTAGGCTGCGGGCTCACCGTAATAGTGTCCACTATTGCCACCGCCCGCACAAGATACGAGGGCACCTTGCCCGCCTCGTAGGTTACAATGTAAAGAGTATCATAAGGCAAAACGTTGAGGGTAATGTTGCCTCTGCCTGCAATGGGAGGAAACAATTCTACCATGCGGACTTTGTTGCGGTTGTACACCACCACGCTATCAGCCGTATGCAATACGTCAATATCCAATAGGGTAGGATAGCAAGCGTCCACATACACAGGCGCACTTTGCCAGCCAAAATAGGGATAACTCATAGTATCGCGGATGCTCCAAATGATAGTATCCCAATTGGCATTCACAAAAGTATCACGCACCCACATCTCGTGAGTGGTTCTCGGTTGAGCACCGGTAGGATTGGTACCATTGGTAGCGGTATTATTCCCTATAGCGTACCGGCGTCCGCTGGTTTCGCTATCGTAGTAATTGTTGGAGATAATGCCGCCGTTGTTATAGCCTACCAAACCGCCTAAGTAGGCATTGCTGCCTGCCACTGTGCCTGTAGCATAATTGTGGGAAATAGTGCCGCCGTTGTTGCTCCCTATCAAACCGCCAACGTTATTGCCGCTGCAGGATACCTGCGCTCGTGAATAAGTATTGGTGATAGTGCTGCCGTAGTTATTATACCCCACCAAGCCGCCAACTTCGTCATTGCCGGCTACTGTGCCCGTAGAATAACTGTTGGTGATAGTGCCGATATTATGCCCTGCCAAACCGCCAACTTCATTTCCGCCTTTAATGTTCACATTCAGCAGTCCAAGGCTATCCACCTGTGCCGTTAAATTGAGATAGCCAAACAGCCCAATGCAATTGGTTGTAGGGCGGTTGATGTACAAATTGCTAATGGCGTGCCCCTTGCCCTTGTAGGTGCCTGTGAATTTTGTGCTGCTGTTGCCTATGGGGCTAAATCCCTTGCCGCCGTCCCAATTGCGGGTAGCGTGGGCATCCATATCGGCGGTTTGAACAAAGTGCTTGTCCCAATACATATCGTGCTCGCTCAGCCAGCGCAAATCCTCAAGGTCGCAAATGTGGTAGGGGTCTGCCGGCGTGCCGCTGCCGCTGCAAAAGGCAGAGGTGATGGTGAGCGTACCCGGAAGGTACTTAAAAGCATAGTTAGTTGATACTCCGCCCGATGCCTTGATAGTGTCCGGATACGTCCCTTCGGGGCTGGTGTCTGCTGCTACTGTGGTGCCGGCTGTGGGTTTAGTGCCCCCAAAGTTGTTTTCATTTTCGCCGGTTACAAATCCATTGTAACTGACCGTGAACGCAGGATGGGGTCTCCCCTGTTTCTTGCTCTTGTTGCCCGCTGTTACGGTGAGCGTTTTGGCGAAGATGCTAGCCGTAGTAACGCTCGCCGGCTGTGCGCTCAGCGTATAGTTGGTAACATGAGTGCCGCCCAAAGTAAAGCCGCTAAAAG
>BNTQ01000208.1 GCA_025996715.1 Bacteroidia bacterium
TTTGCGCTTTGTCGTAGTAATAATCAAATACATCATCTTCATAGAAATTAAGCAACAAACTGCGTACCTCACAATTGCTTATCGTAACATTACTGCCGCTTCTGCTGATGGTATTGCTTGCGAGTGCCCCATTGTCAGTGTTGTACGGCGATATGGCTAAAATGTCTGTCGGCTCGGGACGTAAGGGAATGTTTAGATTATAACTCGTTGAATTTTGTGTTGCACCACGTATATCACTACTATTAACAGTTTCTGAAGAAGAACAGCCAGATGTTAAGTAATAATAACCTGTTCTACTATAAGTATTTACAAAATTGACATTAACGGTTAATGATAATTGACCATCATTGTTTATAATTCCTTGTATCATCTCTCGCGTTACGGTAATACTGAAATAGCCACTTGATGTAACAGGAATGGCTTGCGGAGTATAATAAGTACCGGCGCGTGGGGTTATTGTTTGATTTGTAATTGCCAAATCCGCACTACTACTGGATGAAACAGTTCGTGTAGTATAGTAACTTGAGGGTAAGTCTCCGTTGCAAGGCATATAGGCTTGATTGGTATAATGATTCTCATATTGTACATAATAGACAAGAATATTTTGATTTTCTTTTACTTCATCTATATACAAATTATTTGTATATGTGTTTGTAAATAAACCATTGTTGTAGGACGATACGTTTGTATAACTACTACTTACATAATACCTTCCGTCATTTAGAGTTCTTTCAAAAATGATTGTATTACTAAGACCGTTGGGGTCTTGCAATACTATCTTTGAGATATCAACGGCTCTATTCCAACTATTCTCTGATAACTCATCCTCACCAAGTTCTTGCGCCATTACTGTTGTGCCCCACAAGGCAACTGCTAAGAATACCAAAATCTTTTTCATAACATTTAAAATTAAAGGTTTATCAAATTAAAAATTCATTACAAATCATAGGTGTGTTCATACAGATATTTTGAAGGTATTTCTACATCAATATTGCGCCCGCCGTTGGTTTCGCGCAAAAAGAATTCTAAGGACTGATTTTTCTTCAGCGTAAATAATTCATATACAAGCACATAGCGGCAGCGGTGTTGTGAGCGCAACACCAATGGCTCGTTATATGAGCCTACTGCTTGTATGTATTCTTTGCCTGTTGCACCTGCCCGCAGTCCCTTGCGTTTGAAATTCGTTTGAAATCCTTGTATATCTATGTAATAATCAACGTTAGAGACGTTGCTGATTTCGACGCAAAAGTAAAGATGCGTGGCGTCCACACCTATGCTCTGCGGCAATAGCGTTACTTTGCCTTTGTCGGCACCCAATTGGTAAATGGTGGCTTTTTTGAGCAGCAATGTCTGTGCTTTGTTGCGCATTGTGGGCAATAGTTGCGCGTTGCGCTCGGCAATGCTTGTGCTATCCTCGGTAAATAACGAGTCACGCTCGTTATGGCTCATTT
>BNTQ01000209.1 GCA_025996715.1 Bacteroidia bacterium
ATGAATTATTGGTACAAGATGCCAAAAAAAATATCTATCTCTACGATGATTTAGGAAAAATGCTGTGGAAACGCGCGTTGGACGAAGCGATTATGGGCGACGTAGAGCAAGTGGATGTGTTGAAAAATAATAAATTGCAAATGGTTTTTTGCACCAAAAATAAAATTTATCTCATCGACCGCAATGGCAAAAACGTGGACAAATTTCCAATCACATTGCCCGCCGCCGCCACTGCCCCCTTGTCGATATTTGACTACGACAAATCGCGCGACTATCGTTTTTTTGTACCTTGCAGCAATGGCAAAATTTATGCTTACGAAAGCAACGGCAAGCCTCTCAAAGGTTTTAGCCCTACTGTCAAAACGGGGGGCATTACGCTGCCTTTGCAGCACGTGCGGCAAGCGGGCAAAGATTTTATTGTGGTAGCCGACAATCGTAATGTATATTTATTGAACAGACAAGGCGAGGAACGAGCCAAAGTTGCCAAGCCTATATTCCCCGCCGTGAACTCCTCTATTGTGTGCGAGCACAACGCAGCAGGCGAGGTAGCACACCTCACCACCACCAATGCACAAGGCGAATTATTGTTTATTTATTTGGACGGAAAAGTAGATAAAATGCCCTTGGCGCACGCTTTAAAAGAGTATCATTTTTTTACCACAAACGAACAAAATCAGTACATTTTTTTGAACAACAAAGAGTTATCGGTGTATGAAGGCAATTGGAAAAAGAAATTTAGTGTTTCTACCAAACAGCCCGCCAACACTGCGCCCACTTCATTTGTAGTGGGCAACCAACAACAATTTTACAGCGTTTATTCCGATGACGAAAAGAAAGTCTATTTGTGGGATGCCAAGGGCAATGAGGTGGATGGATTTCCAATGCCGGCATCGGCGCCACTGCTTGTAACCCGCCTGCGTCCCACCGAGCACAATTACAACATTATTGTGGGCGACCCCAATGGTTTTTTGACGTGCTATGATGTGGTGGGCGACAACTGAATTGAGGTGCTACGAGGTATGAATATTGGTTCGCAGTTCAAAATTTTCGCCCAGATATTTTTTCTTCACTTCGGGGTCGTTGGCTAACTCTTGCGTGGTGCCGTGCCGCAAAATATCGCCGTCGTAGAGCAGGTAGGCGCGGTCGGTAATCGATAGCGTTTCGTGCACATTGTGGTCGGTAATGATGATGCCAATGTTTTTGGCTTTGAGTTTGTAAACGATGTTTTGAATATCCTCCACCGCCAGCGGGTCAACGCCTGCAAAAGGCTCGTCCAACAGTACAAATTTTGGATTTACTGCCAAGGCACGCGCAATTTCGGTGCGCCGCCGCTCGCCGCCCGACAACTGTATGCCCATATTTTTGCGCACTTTGTGCAAATTAAACTCCTCTATGAGCGACTCTAATTTGTCTTTTTGCTCGGCTTTGCTCTGGTTTGTCATTTCCAAC
>BNTQ01000210.1 GCA_025996715.1 Bacteroidia bacterium
AAATGAGCCATAACGAGCGTGACTCGTTATTTACCGAGGATAGCACAAGCATTGCCGAGCGCAACGCGCAACTATTGCCCACAATGCGCAACAAAGCACAGACATTGCTGCTCAAAAAAGCCACCATCTACCAGTTGGGTGCCGACAAAGGCAAAGTAACGCTATTGCCGCAGAGCATAGGTGTGGACGCCACGCATCTTTACTTTTGCGTCGAAATCAGCAATGTCTCTAACGTTGATTATTACATAGATATACAAGGATTTCAAACGAATTTCAAACGCAAGGGACTGCGGGCAGGTGCAACAGGCAAAGAATACATACAAGCAGTAGGCTCATACAACGAGCCATTGGTGTTGCGCTCACAACACCGCTGCCGCTATGTGCTTGTGTATGAATTATTTACGCTGAAGAAAAATCAGTCCTTAGAATTCTTTTTGCGCGAAACCAACGGTGGGCGCAATATTGATGTAGAAATACCTTCAAAATATCTGTATGAACACACCTATGATTTGTAATGAATGTAGATTTTTTAACCTTTTAATTTTGAATATTATGAAAAAGATTTTCGGAATTTTTTTATGTTGTCTATTGGCAACATCGGCTATGGCGGCAACCAGCGGAAGTTCTTATCGCAATGGTTCAGATGGTAAAATGTACTTCAAAAAAGTAGAACTCTTGCAAAATGATGGTACAGTATTTAGATTACTATACGCTGAAGACCGTTCCGGCAACGCATGGGTCGAAGATGGGAGTAATGCCGATAAATACCCTGACGATTACTATAGTTTGCCAAGGAGTACAGTGAGGAATACCATCTACATAGATGAGATAGAAGGCTTGGTTATTAACAATATCTATCCTACGATACGTGTTACGCTGGGTATGGTTGTGAAATACTTGGATAATTCTTCAGAAAGAGACTGCACCACAGGACAAAGTACTTCAGTAATCAATGACAGATATTGGAACGCTGATGCTTACTTTACAAAGAGTGGTGCCAGCACAGGTACTATATCCTTCAACTCTGTTTTATCGGCAAATTCTACCAACGGCACTGCATCTATTACAATGAATGAGAATTTGTTGAGTTCAATTATTGAACAAGGTTATTGCCAGATTAACCCCAACTTCAATAAAGCAAATTATGTAACCTTATTAGGACTATCCGAGGGGATTTACACCCGCACTTCTTGCGATGGAAGTAGGGAACAACAATCCACAGGAGGAACATTGAGCATTGAAAGTTCAACCATTTATGTTTTATTGCGCCCCGAGCCGACAGACATTCTATCAATAGCGCCCTACAACGCCGACAATGGAGCACTCGCAAGCAATACCATCAGCAGAAGCGGCAGTAATGTTACGATAAGCAATTGTGAGGTACGCAGTTTGTTGCTTAATTTCTATGAAGATGATGTATTTGATTATTACTACGACAAAGCGCAAA
>BNTQ01000211.1 GCA_025996715.1 Bacteroidia bacterium
CAAGATCCTTGGCACGACGCTGGATCGCATTATCCTCACGAGACCAGGATTCACGCATCAGACGTTCGTTACGCATATTATTCTGGGCAGTCATCCCGGCATTGAAAAGATTATTCCCAAAGCCGGAGAGCAGGTTGAAGACATCAGACATTTTTTGTCAACTCCTTTTTTCTTTTTTTTCTTTTTTTTTAACCCTTTCAGGGTTTTTGGGTGACTTTGGTGTCACCCTGCCATATTAACATCAAGATGGATATGGCAGGGGGGGGTAACTGTGTACTCCCAGTACGTACAACGTATCGTGGAATCTAGATATCAGCGGGGGCCTTTTCAGCGCCCCCTGGTGGTGTCTCAGAGGCCTTAGAAAGGCCCTTATCATCCTTTGCCTTACCGGATGAGTCAGGAGGTACTTCCGACGCAGCCTGAGGCTTCCTCGATGCAAATTCGACTTGGGCTGCTTTAATATCCTTTTGAGTCTGCTCGAGGTCCAAGGCGGCATCGACGAGGTCATAGTTAGACTCTCGGGTGGGGTCGAATTGCTCGTCTTCAGTATCATCATCTGGTCCATAGTCAAATCCTTCTTCACGAATCTTAGCCGCCCATGCGGTTAGATTTTTACCAGCCTTCTGAAACATCAAAAGCTGGTCTTCTGGTGACATGTAGCCTGCAAGATCTACAAGATCCTCTTTATCTGTAACCTCACCTTTCCAGGTGAAGTAGTCAGCTGGAGAAATAAAAACGGGGGCTTCAAGAATATTCTTAGCCATAAATAACTCCTAAAAGTGGTCCATAAAACCAGGGTTAGACTGAATTGGAATAGGCCTCACGGCTTTAACCAAGTTAGCGACTTGAACAAGAAGCTGCGGCTTAGGCGCCGACTGCGTGCCAGGTAGGGCAAATATACGCTGTTGCTGCCAGGGATCAACATTTAGAAATGAAGTATTAATATAAGGCGCTGCGTCAAATGATCGGCCAAGATGCCAGAAGGCAAGTTCATCACGAAAGCCACCAACAACCATACTCCGCTTTTGCCTAAGCTCATCGTAAATACCCTGGAAACCAATAACACGTTCATTTTCAACGTGATCATTTGTAGCACGAAGTTCTTTTGCCTTAATAGGCTGTTCAGAAAGATGAGCAAACTCAGGAACATAATAATCATAAGACGTTAGCTGCGCCCAGTCACGATCAACTCCCTGCGAAGAGTAAAGAACACGAGGCATGATGGACATAATACCCATCATAACACCATACTCAGTAGCAAAATATTTTCCAGCAAAATTACCATCAGCAAGAATACCATGACCTGCCAAAGTTCCCTGGGGAGTACCGGTTTGACCGGAAGCAGGAGATGCAGAAGTTTGAAGGACCTCACTGATAATAACCGGAGATTTAATACCACCAACATAT
>BNTQ01000212.1 GCA_025996715.1 Bacteroidia bacterium
ATATTAAACCAACGTTTAAATTAGACAAGTGCAAAGGTAATGATTTTTAATAAAATACCAAACATTTTTTAAACTCGTCATTTATTTTTAATGTAATTTAACAATTTGATATTTTGCCTATTGCTTGACTGGGCTTGGTTTTCTTCAGTTTTGGCTTTTTGGCAGGAGTTTTTCTAATTGGGCAATGCGGGCAAGGGCGGCGGTTTTTTCGGCTTTTTCGGCAGCAAGGGCTGTGGCTTGGGCGGCGGCTTTTTCTTGTTCGGCGGCAAGGGCTTGTTGCAATTGCGCTCGCTCGGCTTCGCCCTCTCTTTTACCAGCCTCGTGCATATCAGAATAAATAGTGCTTTCCGTCCTTATGATGTCCAAAACCTTATCATAAGTGTTCAACTCCCCTTCTGTGTAAGCACTCTGCTCGGCATACGACAGCGCTTCCGCAATATCCTTATTCGACGATAAAGATTCGGGAACTTCGCGCGTGCTCTCGGCTATCTCTGTCAAAAAACGCAACCACAAAACTTGCAACTTCTTTTCGCTAAAGGACTGTGCTTTGAACTTGGGCAACTCCACAAAGACAAATTCCAAACCCGGTATCTGCTTCTCGGTGTTGTACAAATTCACTATCTTGTAATGATGATAGTAAGTATTGGGCATATCGTGCTCAAAAATTTTGTTCACCAAATTCAACGAATAAACAGGGCACAAAAATTTGTAATCTTGCCCTGTTACCAACTGTTTAACGTAAACCTTAGACGCATTGAACAAAACACGTGTTTTAAACGTATCTGACCAATACATCTGCATCTCGACGATAAATTTTCGACCATTAGCATCTTTGCAACGAACGTCAACTATCGAATTTTTCTTTTGCATCACCTCAGGCACTAACTCGCTCGGCTCGTACTCTATGCTCACTACGGGCGCTTCAAGCGGCAACAAACTGTTGAGCAAACTTATGCACAAGTGCTTATGCTCGCCAAAGATGCGCTTAAAAATCAAATCATTTTTTGGGTCTAAATAACGTGCCATAATAATTTACAATGGATAATTATTCGTCACAACTTTTGCAAAGGTAAGAAGTTTATTTCAAATAGGGTGCATTTTGGGGCAAATTTTGGTTAATTCTTTTTTTGAGGTGCTATATTTTCAAGTTCCGTAGCGTAGAGACGTGGCGCGGCACGTCTCTACGCTGCGTAACAGATTTTTCGCTACGCTCAAAATGACATGCGCGTGGCGGCTTTTTTGTGGTTGCAGTGGCGGCTTTGCCGCCGCTGCAACCACACTCTCCAACAAAAGCCGACCGTCATTTCGAGCGCAGCGAGAAATTTCAACGAATGCAATAGAAAAACATTTGGCAAACATCGTTTATTGCGCGCGG
>BNTQ01000213.1 GCA_025996715.1 Bacteroidia bacterium
CTCATATTGAAATCACAGTTCAGACATTTGCATCTCTGCACTCTCCCCTCTCCTTTGGAGAGGAGTCGGGGGTGAGGTGGGTCGCTGGAATGCAAATAAAAAGCCCGTCCCGCACTGCGTGCGAAACGGACTTTTATATAAGGAATATAAGGGTTGCTTATGAGTTGAGTTGAGTTGAGTACAAAGATAGTGATAAATCCCTTACTGTGCAAGGATTTCCGCTATTTTTTATGAACAAGTTATTAACCACTTTCAAGAGTTTCAGGTTTCAAGCCCCCCTGCCCCCAAAGGGGGAGTAATTGTTCCCCCTTTGGGGGTTAGGGGGTGTTTCGGCTGCAAAGGTAAATAAAGTTTTGAAATCGCAAAATAATTGACAGCAAAATTAATTATTTTGCTTACCTTTGTAAAAAATTGAACTATGGCACGATATTTTAATGTAGCAGGTCCTTGTAATGAAGCGCAGCACTATATGATAGAGGCTGCGTCGCGATTGACAGGAGTAACGGAACTCATAGACCAATGTCAATATTTTGTGATTCACGCTCCTCGTCAGAGCGGCAAAACCACATTGCTGCTTGATTTGGCAAATCGCATCAATCACGAAGGCAAATATTATGCACTTTATTGCTCGTTGGAGGCGGCACAGGGTGTTATTGAACCGGAAAAAGGCATTCCGGTGATAGTGAAAGGACTAAAATCTATTGGACTTGAAATTGCCCTCGAAAAATTCCTTGATGTTCCGGTAGATGTTATTCGCAAACACAACAATATTCGCCCCAATTTTTTACAACGCATTATGAAGGAGATGATATATGTATAGTAAATTGTTGATTAAGGAAGCACTTCATAACATTGAACAGATATTGCAAGAGTTGCAAGAATGGACTTCACACATTACGTGCGGCGATGATTTTGCGCTCTCGCACGATGGTATGGTATTGTTGAATGCCGTATGTATGAAATTCATTGTGCTTGGCGAAGAGGTCAAATCCATTGACAAGCGTACCAATAAAATGCTATTGCCTTTGTATCCGTCAGTTGATTGGCAGGCAATAATGAAGTTGCGCGACAAAACAGTTCACCATTATTTTGATATTGATGCCGATAAAATTGCGGAAATTCTACTCAATGATATTCCGTATGTGTTGCCCGTTATTCGCCAAATGCAAAGCGATTTATGCAATAACCCTGATGAGACCGAATGTTCAGTAATATAAGCGCTGGTTGCGGTTTTCCGCAGGCTGCGCTACGCTTGCCTACGGTTATGCAAATTCAACCCTTCGGGTTGTGTTTTACGCCAACGCCAAATTTTTCGTAATAATCTCATTCAATGTCTGCACCGATTTGCCTGTGCTCAAACCGTCGGG
>BNTQ01000214.1 GCA_025996715.1 Bacteroidia bacterium
ATATATATATATATATATATATATATATATATATATATATATATATATATATATATATATATATATATATATATATATATATATATATATATATATATATATATATATATATATATATATATATATATATATATATATATATATATATATATATATATATATATATATATATATATATATACAGCTGAAGTGCGTCCTGCATTGTTTCAGAGTGCTCGTTCGTCAACTCAAGCGCCTTGTCCGCCATTTCCAAAAATCATAACTGTGCACAAAAGCATTCCATCACCGTGGCTCATTCTTGCAATTGTTCGTTTTCCATTCAAACAAATTATCTCAAATTCTTATTGTTTATCTCAACGCCCTCATAGCATTCAGGCGATTTTGCGTTTGCGAATGTTGGTCAAACATTTGAATCATCGACTCGTCTTGTGATTTTATTTTCAGCACCAAATATGCTAGCTCGCATATTATATCATCGATATTAGCAGATGTGATCTTAAAATTTATATATATATATATATATATATATATATATATATATATATATATATATATATATATATATATATATATATATATATATAGATCACACGTCATATCTATATATACATATATATCTACCGTTTTTCCTTCTTTTTTATAAAAATCTATAATTCTCTTGTTCTTTTTTCTTTCTTTTCACTATCCCACTTTTCTTTTTATCCTTCCTTTTTTCTCATCCTCTCATTTCTTTTTCATTATCTTTCTGTCTTTTATTACTGCTATGTTTATTTATATATCTATGTAGAATAGTATATTTTTAGGATTATATATATTTATGTTTTTTTTTTTCTCGATCAATATGGCTTACTCGATATTTAGATGTGTCTATAGTTTTGAAGTGTGCTCTACCTATATATATATATATATATATATATATAGATAGGAAGAGCACACGTTTGAACTCCAGACACCGCTCAATATCGCGTATGCCGTCTTCTGCGTGAAAAAAAAAAAACTTCTTCTCTATCGTTGTCTTCTTCATCATCTTCATCATCCCATTCTTCTTCTTCCTCCTCATCGTCTTCTTCTTTCTCTTCAGCATCAGCTCTTTCATTTGTTCCATCGTTCTTATCTTCTTCTCCATTTGTTCCATCGTCATCTTGTTCGTTGTCTTCATTATCTAGTACGTCTTCAAGCGGCTCGTCTTCTCCATAACCACTCCAACTCCCTCTACTACCCCTACCATCTCTGTCTCTATATATATATATATATATATATATATATATATATATATATATATATATATATATATATATATATATATATATATATATATATATATATATATATA
>BNTQ01000215.1 GCA_025996715.1 Bacteroidia bacterium
CGTTGGCACACAAATTGTAATTATTCGCAGCGAGCGTGGTTGCGCCGGGCACTGGTTTTATCGTGATGGTTTTGTGGTACTCGGCTTGGCAGCCGTTGTAGGTTACGGTCAGCACTGTGTTGTAAGTACCGGGCGAGGTGTTTTGAATACACAGCATTTTTGGATTGTTGTTTCCACCGCACTGGCTGATGCCGCCCGAATTTAGACTATAGCCCCAGCCGTTGCTGCTGCCCTCAATATCGCTTTTGTTGGCTGCGGTTACAAAAGTAAAGAAGTTCACATTTTCATCGCCGTTGCAGTAGGCTGTGGGCGCAACATTCACAGATATACCGCTAAAATCTACCGTGCGGCGGCTCACTAACAAAGTGTTGGTGCTATTTACTTCGCAATTAGCGCTGCTCACCGCCACTGCACGTATTACCGCATTTTCTACATCACCGCCAATACCGAAGGTATAATTGCCTGCGGTGGTAGTGGCTACTTTGGTGTCATTCAAATACCATTCTACGTTTGCGGTGTTGCTTAGCACAGTGGTCGCAACATCAAACGTGGAAGCATTGCAAAGCAAATATGTTGTTGCACCATCCAAAATGGTACTGGGCTGGATGCTGCTAATGCTAAAATTAGCAGGAATGGCATTAACAGTAAGCGAAGCCGTTTTTATGATTTCACAGCCATTGCGCGACACTTTTAAGGTAATCGTATAAGCACCTGCCACGCTACTTGCCAAATTCACATCATAACTGCCATTCACGCTCAAGCCGGATGGCGATGATAGGATGCTGCAATCCATTCCCTCTTGCTTGTTCAATACCTTGTCTTTGTCAGTGCCTGTCAGCAAGGTTTTCAAATTGAAATTCGCGGCATTTTGGCAATATACAAACGAAGTATTGCTAAAATCTACCACAGGATTGAGCGTGTGCGCCGTAACCTCTATGCGGTTGCTGTTGATATAGCAACCGTTGGTGTTGATTGCCTTGGCAGTGATGTAATTAGCACCTTCCTGCAAAAAAGTATCAATGTTAATACTGCTATTATTGCCCGGCAGTAAATTGCCGTTCAAAGCCCATTCGTAGGTCAACCCTGCCACAGAGGCATTGCTTGCCGTTACGGTAATCTGTTCATTATTGCAAACATTGGTCTTGTCGGCGGCAATGGTAAAGGCTCCCGGGCGAGCATCTATAATCACATTGCTGTTGTAGGTTTTGCTGCAGCCTATGGAATTGGTGGCTGTAAATTCAATATCGTAGATGCCCGCCGGTGCGCCGTTAACGGCTACTCGCAAAGGGTTGTTCATAGCACTCAAATTTTGATTGC
>BNTQ01000216.1 GCA_025996715.1 Bacteroidia bacterium
GACATTGTGGATGGCGCACCCAAAACCGTAAAAGAGAAAGTGGCTAAAGCCGAAGCCGAAAGCATCAAAAAGCAATTGGAAGAGGCTGGTGCCGAAGTGGAGTTAAAGTAGTTAACGTCCTGATTCTCAAATAGTTGCGTTTAGAGGTTGCTATGCCAGCCTCTAAACGGACTATATGTTTGTAAAGATAGTTTGGAGTTCATCATTTTACTTTTGCCACAATGTCGCAACAACAAGAAGCACGTATTAGCTTTGCTATTACAAAAAACCGGTTAGAGCATCCCGATTTTTTGGATGTCCAAATTAGATCGTTCCAAGACTTTTTTCAATTGGAAACGACTCCCGAAAATCGAAAGAATGAAGGGCTATTTAGAGTCTTTCAAGACAATTTTCCTATTACCGATACACGCAACAACTTTGTGTTGGAGTTTGTTGATTACTTTGTTGACCCTCCACGTTACACTATTGATGAGTGTTTGGAATTGGGTTTGACGTACAGCGTTCCGCTCAAAGCGAAACTCAAATTGTACTGTACCGACCCCGAGCACGTGGATTTTGACACGGTGATACAGGACGTGTATTTTGGCACGGTGCCCTATATGACGCCGCGCGGCACCTTTGTTATCAACGGTGCGGAGCGCGTGGTGGTGTCGCAGTTGCACCGCTCGCCGGGTGTGTTCTTTGGACAAAGTATGCACATCAACGGTACTAAGTTGTATTCGGCACGCATTATTCCGTTTCGCGGCTCGTGGATTGAGTTTGCAACGGATATTAACAACGTGATGTATGCCTACATCGACCGTAAAAAGAAATTGCCTGTAACCACACTGTTGCGTGCCATAGGCTTTGAGTCGGACAAATCTATCCTTGAGATATTTGGATTGACCGACGAAATAAAAGTGGTCAAGTCCACACTGAGCAAATACGTGGGACGCAAGTTGGCGGCGCGGGTGCTCAAGTCGTGGACAGAAGACTTTGTGGACGAAGACACAGGCGAAATTGTGTCCATTGAGCGCAACGAAGTGGTGCTTGACCGCGAAGTGGTGCTCGAAAAAGACCACATCGACGTCATTTTGGCATCGGGCACCGAAACCATATTGTTGCACAAAGAGGGAGTCAATTCCAACGAGTATGCCCTCATTCTCAACACGATGCAAAAAGACCCCTGCAACACCGAAAAAGAGGCTGTGGCTTACATCTACAGGCAGTTGCGCAACTCCGAGCCGCCCGACGAGGCAACCGCCCGCGATGTGATAGAAAAATTGTTTTTCTCCGAAAAACGCTACGACCTTGGCGATGTGGGACGT
>BNTQ01000217.1 GCA_025996715.1 Bacteroidia bacterium
CTTGTTGCCGTTGTAGGTGCCGGTAAATTTTGTGCCGTTGTTGCCTATGGGGCTAAAGCCTGCGCCGCCGTTCCACGTGCGGGTTTCGTAGGCATCAATGTCGGCGGTTTGTATAAAGTGAATACCAGCACCCCAATAAGCACTGCGTTCACTCAGGTATTTCAAAGCCTCAAGGTTGCAAATTTGGTAGGGGTCGTCTACGGTGCCGTTGCCGCCGCAAAAGAGCGGTTTTACTATTGTCTGCACAGGGTACGAAGGTGCTTTGCCCTGCTCGTAGGTTACAATATAAATGGTATCATTTGCCGAAACGCCGCTGAGAGGAATAATTTTACTGCTACCGGAAGTGGCATTGGGTGTTTGCAATTTTGCTATGCGGACATTGCTGCTGTTATAGACCACCACGCTGTCGGCAGTGTTGAGTAGGTCGATATTTAATTCTTCGATGTTGCAATTGTTCACATACACCGGGGCGCTTTGGTAGCCAAAATAGGCGTAACTGCTATCGTTGCGGATGAGCCAAGGATTGCTGCCAAAAGTCCAATTGTTATAGGTGGTAACCTGCCGCCACATCTCGGCAGTGGGTCTGGGTTCAGCACCACCGGCAGAATTACTACCATTAGTACTACTATTACCCCCCATAGCGTATTGTCGTCCGCTGGTTTGACTATCGTAGTAATTGTTGGTTATAGTGCCAGCATTGTCAGTATTATACCCTATCAAACCGCCAACGTAAGCGTTGTGACTGTCAACGCCATTGACGGATACTGTGCCCGTAGAATAACTGTTGGTTATAGTGCCGCCTAGAGTATTAGTTCCCACCAAACCGCCAACACAAGGACCGTCAGCAAATACTGTGCTCATAGAATAACTGTTGGTTATAGTGCCGCCTATAGTATTAGTTCCCACCAAACCGCCAACAAAAGAACCGTTAGCAGCAGATACTGTGCCTATAGAATAACAGTTGGTTATAGTGCCGTAATTATCCCCTACCAAACCGCCAACATTGTTGTTTGCGCTGGATGATACCGTGCCTGTAAAATAACTGTTGGCTATAGTGCCGTAGTTTATACCCACCAAACCACCAACAAAGGTGTGTGGGCATGTAATGTTTGCATTGACCATAGCAAGGCTGTCTATCACCCCTTCATTGTAGCCAAACAGTCCAATGGTATTCACTTTATACAAACCGCCGACATTGATGCCTACGAAACCCGCACGTGGAACGGCGGCGCAGGCTTTAGCCCCATAGGCAACAACGGCACAAAATTTACCGGCACCTACAACGGCAACAAG
>BNTQ01000218.1 GCA_025996715.1 Bacteroidia bacterium
CAAAATTTTCATAACCGTAGGTAAGCGAAGCGAAGCCTACGGACAGAACACAAACAAAACAACAACTGCCTGTAAGGCAGGACTATTTTCAAATTAACTAATTAAAAAATTATGAAACATTACAAAAACTTTCTCTGCATTGCACTATTGTGCACCGCGACATTGAGTTGCAAAGATGGCAACAAGTCGCTTAGTCTTGACTGCGCTGCCCTTGACGCGCTTATTGTTGACAGCAAAGTGTTGTTGGCAACCAGCGTCGAAGGGGAGGACATCAATCAATATCTGATTGGTTCCAAAGACTTTTTCAGTTCAATAGTGAACGAGTCGCAATACGTGCGCGACAACACCGACCGGCAATCGGCAATCGACAACTATGTTGCCAAACTGACCACCGCCAAAGAGGTGTTTTTGCAAAGCAAGGTGGAGGCTGCCTGCCCGCAGTTTGACGGCATTGCAAGTTATATCGACTGCGGACCCGCCTCGCAATACTTAACCAGCCCCGCCTACACATTAGAATTGTGGGCAAAGGCTGCCCCAGATTCCGATGAAGCCATATTGTCCGGCGAAGGCTATGACGACGTCAGCAAAAGTTGGGAAGGATTTATTGTAAGATTAGGCGAAAATACAAAGCCTTCTGCCCGTTTTACGATTGTTACTGCCGGTAATTTATTTACGGATTTTGAATCCGCTGCCGCAACATTTCCCGCCAATACGTGGACGCATATTGCAGTTACAATGAGCGGATTGGCAGCAAAACTGTATATCAACGGCATAGAAGTACCTACAAAGGTATATATCAGCACTGCTGCAAAGACGGGATGGACAATTCAGGCAAATTATCAGGGAGGGTATATTACCAAAACTCCCGAAAATTTGAGGATTGGCAAGTTAGGTTCTTTTGGCGGCAGACATTTCAAGGGCAAAATATACGATGTGCGTATTTGGGATAGGGTGAGAACAGCCACTGAAATTAACCAGAACTACCAGCATTTGCTCACAGGCAACGAAACAGGATTGGTTGCCAATTGGCAGTTCGACAGAAAAACCGGTACCAACACCCTCGACAAAACCGGCAAATTTACCGCACAACTCAACGACGTCGTGTGGGGCGAATTTGATAATAATTAGTTTTTCAGTTTTCAGTTTTTTATTCTTTTATTCTTTCACTAGCGTTGCGTTGTTTTACCATCAAGTTCTTTGAAATTATTGTTATTATTGAGTTGTAGAAGCTTTTAGGGCTGCAACGATTTGAAAATTTTATTTTTATTTATCATTGTAATTTATTATCAA
>BNTQ01000219.1 GCA_025996715.1 Bacteroidia bacterium
TATATATATATATATATATATATATATATATATATATATATATATATATATATATATATATATATATAAGAGCGAAAGAACACATGTCTGAACTACAGACACCGCACTATATCTCGTGTGCTCTTTTTTGTGCTAAAAAAAAAAAATATCAAAACTGATAAAGATGCTTTTTTATTACTTTAGGACAATATATCACGTATTATTAGCCCTCTTGCATAACTAAGTATTAAATTCAAGAATACAAATACATGAAACCCAAGTTAAATAGCAGTACAAAGAGTATTCTGTAATTACTTATATAGTATGTAGACTATTTTGAACCTTTTAACAAATACTTTAATTTTTTTTCCTATAAGCATCGGAAAAAGCTATCTAGTGAACTCTTTAGAGTTTTGAGGCATGCTCTTTTTCTCTGTATATATATATATATATATATATATATATATATATATATATATATATATATATATATATATATACGTAAGCGAGTTCACACGTCACATCGCTATACCCTGTCCACTCTTTGCAGCTTTCTCCTCCGTCATAAAAAAAATATATGACAGTGGTAGTTTGTTTCCGTATGAATCTTTCACTAAAATCCTTCCCATGCATTCGTCTTCCATAGCCTTATCATTTTTTCTGCTACGTGTTGGAGACTGATTAACTCCAGCAGCCCCAGCTCCTGCACCAGCTCCACATCCAGACAAATTATCATACGACGTTGTTTTATCATCAATTTTTTTAGTAGTTACACCACCACTTGCACGATACTGGAAGCTATCTGTATTTATAACGTGTGATATCTCAGTCTATATATATATATATATATATATATATATACGTTTATATAAAAATGATATTTATTTGACATCATCTTTTTGTTCCTCATAATTTCAAACCAAATTTACAACCAAAGCTAGAGAATGAGATTTCATTAAAAAATCTACCCTTGCTTTACTTTACTCTTTATACTTTTCTGCCGTTTTTTACATAGTCATCATAAACCTTTTTTTCTATATATTTATTTTCGTCTAAATACATTTTCATTTCACTTTTAAAATCAACCTTACTCCAATCAAATTCATCTTTAATTTTAGAAAGTTCAGCGTTATATTTAAATTCATTTATGTTTAATTTATATCAATCAGCTAGCCATGTGATATAACAAGCGCTGACTTTTTTTGACACATGTTTTTCTCACTCTATTATATATATATATATATATATATATATATATATATATATATATATATATATATATATATATATATATATATATATATATAT
>BNTQ01000220.1 GCA_025996715.1 Bacteroidia bacterium
CATTATGGGCGGTTTTGACAAGGTGTTCCTGCACGGAATTGGTATGAACACACTCACTGCGGGCAATATCCCCGAAGTGCTGTTTGCCTTGTTCCAATGTATGTTTGCCATCATCACGCCCGCGCTCATTTTGGGTGCTTTTGCCGAAAGAGTAAAATTTGCAGGCTATCTGCTGTTTGCCGTGTTGTGGTCAATTTTGGTCTATAATCCAATGGCACACTGGGTTTGGGGCGGCGGCTGGATGCAACAAATTGGGGCTATTGACTTTGCCGGCGGCACGGTGGTGCACATTAATGCAGGTATCGCCGCGTTGGTAATGGCGCTGCTCATAGGCAAACGCAGAGGATACAAGCCCACTCGTCCATCGATGCCCAACAACATACCGTTTGTATTTTTGGGCGCCGTGTTCCTATGGTTAGGGTGGTTTGGCTTCAACGCAGGCAGCGGCTTGGCTGCCGATGGTTTGGCTGTGAATGCGTTTTTGGTAACGCACATTGCAACAGCCGTTTCGGTGGTAGTGTGGATGGCAATTGATTGGATTCGCGAGCGCAAACCCACTGTGGTGGGTGCCAGCACCGCCGCTGTGGCAGGCTTGGTTGCCATTACGCCCGCAGCAGGCACAGTGGACATTGCAGGCGCATTTGCTATTGGCGCAGCCTCTGCCGTAATATGCTTTTTTATGGTGGCAGTAGTGAAAAAGAAATTTGGCTACGACGATTCGCTCGATGCCTTTGGCGTGCACGGCATTGGCGGCATCATTGGCTCTATACTCACAGGCGTGTTTGCCACGCGGGCAATCACCGGCGCCGACGGCGTGCAAGGTGCCTTGTTTGGCGATTGGCATCAGTTGGGAGTACAAGTGTTGGTAACATTGGCCACCATTGTATTCAGCGCTATCATGACCACCCTCATTTTCTTTATCGTTGATAAAACTGTGGGTGTGCGTGTTCCCAAACTCGTTGAAGAAGAAGGCTTAGACCTCTACGAACACGGCGAAAGCAGTTACAATTAAAGACTTGTGGTGATATTAGATAAAAATTGACGGTAGCATAAGTTGTAAAACTTTTGAATTGCGCAAAATAAATGCTAATTTTGCACATTCTACAACTTAAATTATTTTTACTATGGAATTTGTGCTATTGATGCTCTTTCTGGTGGGCTATGCCTTCATTATCTTTGAGCAACCGCTCAAAATAAATAAGGCAGGCGTTGCCTTGTGTACCGGTGCGTTGTGTTGGACGGCCTACACCTTGATGTCGCTCGAAGGTACGCCGGTGC
>BNTQ01000221.1 GCA_025996715.1 Bacteroidia bacterium
TTAGGGTGCTGGTGGTGGCCGTTTTTTAAAGTTTTAAAGAAATCAACCGTCGTCGCACTTTATAAAGGCTTCGAATTCGCCAATTTTTCTAAAATCAAGTTTGTATTTGCCGTTTGGTTGTTTTTGATATTTTCGGCGAGTAAAGGATAGCATTTCATACCTTTTGCATAATAGAGTTTTTCATCAACTTTTTTATCCCAATCAATAACTTTATCAATTGTATTTGTGAGTTTAACGGGTTCTATCCATTTGAAATTATCACGTTTTTCCTTATCAAGAAAACCCACAATATAAATTCTTTCACGATTTTGTGGGGCATTGCCATATTCGCAAGTATTTAAGACTTTATCTACAAGATAATAGCCAATATCTTCCAATTCATTTTTTATAGCCCTAAATGTTTTTCCACCATCGTGTGTGTAAAGGTTTTTTACATTTTCTAAAAAAACAACTTGTGGCAATCTGTTTTGCTCTTTGAATTCACGCAACAATCTTGCTATTTGGAAAAATAAAGTTCCTCTATCATCTTCAAAACCTTTTTTATAACCTGCTACCGAAAATGCTTGACAAGGAAACCCACCTGCAAGCACCGAGATGTTGGGGATATCCCTTGCTTTTACATTGTAAATATCGTCAACGACTAATTTAGTGTTTTTATGGTTGGCACGAAAAGTTACTTCACAAAACTTGTCAATTTCGTTTGCCCAAATAGGGGTGAAGCCCGCTTGTTCAAACCCAAGGTCGATTCCGCCTATGCCTGCGAAAAGGCTTCCTAATGAATATCCCATATATACGATTATAATATGGAAAAGGAGAACGGAGCAAGTATTTTAATGTTTCGCCTTAATGATTTTTGTTGCAACTAATATTTCAATCCGTGCTGCGGGGCACTACGGCTGAAATGGTTGACTTTTTAAAAGTTATGTGCTATGATAATCTTAAATTATGGAAAAAGAAAATATTGAAAACAAGCAATCGCTTGAAAAAGGTGCGCTATACCACGAGCCTCGCTCGACAGAAATGCAAAGCACAATCAACCATCTTATTCTTGGAATTACGATGTGGATTTCCGCCCTGCTCTCTTGCGTGACCACGCTTATCACCGTGCGCCAACCGTGGTGCTTGATAATTTTGCTTTTGCCGTTCATCTACACGATGTTTCCTCAAATACAAAAATTCACAAGCGCGGTAAGTGAAATGGGATATTCATTAGGAAGCCTTTTCGCAGGCATAGGCGGAATCGACCTTGGGTTT
>BNTQ01000222.1 GCA_025996715.1 Bacteroidia bacterium
AGTTTTTTCGGAAGAAATCACAATATATATGTCAAAAAATAAAGCATTCAAACGCTACCTCATCACCTCTGCCTTGCCTTATGCCAATGGGCCTGTGCATATTGGGCATTTGGCAGGAGTTTATATTCCATCGGATATCTACACCCGCTACCTGCGGCTCAAGGGCTGCGACGTGGTGCACGTGTGCGGCTCCGATGAGCACGGCGTTCCCATTACCATCAAGGCACGCAAGGAGGGCGTTGCACCGCAGGATATAGTGGACAAATATCACGCAATTATCAAAAAATCTTTTGAAGAATTTGGCATTGCGTTTGATATTTACTCGCGCACATCGTCAAAAATTCATCATAAAACGGCAGCCGATTTTTTTGCAAAATTGAATGAATCGGGCAAATTTATTCAAAAAACCACCGAGCAATACTATGATGAAGAGGCGCAGCAATTTTTAGCAGACCGCTATATTGTGGGCATCTGCCCAAAGTGCCGCGCAGCCAATGCCTACGGCGACCAATGTGAAAAATGTGGTGCCAGCCTCAGTCCCACCGAATTGATAGAGCCGCATTCCACTATCAGCGGCAGCAAACCTGTTTTGAAGTCCACATCGCATTGGTATTTGCCGCTCCAGCAATACGAAACTTGGCTGCGGCAGTGGATTTTGGAGGAGCACAGCGAGTGGAAAAGCAATGTGCTGGGGCAATGCAAATCGTGGTTAGACGAAGGCTTGCAACCGCGCGCCGTGAGCCGCGACTTGGATTGGGGCATCAAAGTGCCTGTGGAGGGAGCCGCCGGAAAGGTGCTCTACGTCTGGTTTGACGCGCCCATCGGCTACATCTCAAACACCCAAGAATTGCTGCCCAACGATTGGCAAACCTATTGGCAGAGCGAGGATACAAAGATGGTGCATTTTATTGGCAAGGATAATATAGTGTTTCATTGCATCATTTTTCCGGCTATGCTCAAAGCACACGGCGGTTTTATTTTGCCCGAAAATGTGCCTGCCAACGAGTTCCTAAATCTTGAAAACGATAAAATTTCTACCTCACAAAATTGGGCGGTGTGGTTGCACGAGTATTTGCAGGATTTTCCAAACAAACAAGACGTGCTGCGCTACGTGCTCACTGCCAACGCGCCCGAAACCAAGGATAACAATTTTACGTGGAAAGATTTTCAAGACCGCAACAATAATGAGTTGGTAGCCATTTTTGGCAATTTTATCAATCGCACATTGACCCTTACCCAAAAATAC
>BNTQ01000223.1 GCA_025996715.1 Bacteroidia bacterium
GTCTCTAATTATTGGCAAACAGGCAAGAAATACATAAAATTTGGTTATCTAATAAAGTGGCGGGGGTAGTGAAAATGATAACCAAATGTATAGTTAAATCACTTTAAGTTGTACCGTGTTGTAGTCTCAAAGATGCGGGTGAGTTTGTATATACACATTCTATGCCATAACAACTAAGCAGCAAAAATAACAAAAGAGAGGAAAAAAAATGATGAAACTGAAAAGAGTATTAAGCGTACTTGTTTTATTTGGTCTTGTGTTAAGTTCGTGCGATGAAAAGAACGCTTAACTCGTAAACAGAAGGCGTGCTACTCCAGAAAAATAGAAGAAATTAAAGAAAGAGAAAGAGCAAAAGCAACGCCAACTCCAACTCCAACTAACACACCCATCGTCCCCATCCCCGTCCTCGACCTCCAAAGTCTCCTCGACGACATCCCCAGCCTCAACTCAAACGACTCCCCTCTTCTCGCCACCGTCTTCCTCGCCATTCCCGTCGCCGACCGCGACACCCTCGTCAACATCCTCACCGATCTCACCGACCACGACGCCTGCCATAACCTCATCACCATCCTCACTGACCTCAACACGGTACAACTTAAAGTGATTTAACTATACATTTGGTTATCATTTTCACTACCCCCCCCACTTTATTAGATAACCAAATTTTATGTATTTCTTGCCTGTTTGCCAATAATTAGAGACCATCCCCATGGCCATAAGGTTTGAGAATAAAGTTAGCCACACGAATGCCACAACCGCAAGATCGCGGGAAAATTACTGAAAGTCTATTTGCATATAATTAATTTAATTATATTTTCAAAGAAGCGTTATGGGTTTAAAACGAGGGACTAATAATTTCATTACACTCCATGCCAACAAATAAGCAGTTGCGCAGAAAACGAACATTACAGTGTATCCTGTCTCGGTGTGTCCAATTGCCTTGTAATAATCAAACAGCCAGCCGCCGATTTTAGAAACCAGAACACCGCTAATTCCACCTGCCATGCCGCCTATCCCTATTATTGAAGCCACAACTTTTTTAGGCAACATATCGCCCCCATCCCCGTCCTCCACCTCCAAAATCTCCTCGACGACATCCCCATCCTCCACTCAAACGACTCCCCTCTTCCCTCCACCGTCTTCCTCTTGTTTTTCTTCTTGCACAGCCTTTTGGTCAAATACTTGGTTGCTGCCTTCCTGTCTTTTTAATAGGGATAGGAATGTCAGCGC
>BNTQ01000224.1 GCA_025996715.1 Bacteroidia bacterium
GTTACCTCGCCAGTACTGCTCACCGTTGCCACTGCTGTGTTGCTACTGCTCCACGTTACTGCCTTGTTAGTAGCATTACTTGGCGCAATGGTTGCCGTCAGCGTCTCATTTGCGCCCACTGTAAGCGTTGTAGCAGTCTTGTTGAGCGTTACATCCGTTACAGCAACATCCCATTTGGCATAGAGCGTTACGTCTTCCGTTACCAAGTCTGCGTTGAAGTCCCAAGCATTGGTGCAAGATGCCTCTTTGTACCAGCCGCCAAAGATGTAATCCGTGCGGGTAGGGGCACTGGGTGCTGTTGCTTTTGCACCGCTCGACATATTGTCTTGCGCATTGACAGGCGTGCCGCCCTGCGAATTGAAAGTTACCGTGTAGCCCTGTACAATGTTCGTAAAATCTTGCCACTGCGTTGCCGCCTCATAATCCGCCTTTGCATCCGCAGGCACATACAAGGTACAAATAGTTGTATTAACGTTAGTAAAAACACCGCTACCTTCCAAACTTGGAGGCGTAGAACGATTGGCATATATGCTCGTTAAATTACTGCAACCGTAAAAAGCATACAAGCCGATAGTGGTAATGCTACTCGGTATGCTTACCGATGCTAAATTACGGCAATAATAAAAAGCCTGCGAGCCGATAGTGGTAACGCTACTCGGTATAGTTACCGATGCTAAACTCGTGCAAGAATAAAAAGCACTGTAGCCGATAGTGGTAACGCCGCTTTCGATTGTTACCGATGCTAAACGCGTGCAAGACTGAAAAGCATACGAGCCGATAGAGGTAACGCTACTCGGTATTGTTACCGATGCTAAACTCGTGCAACCAGCAAAAGCATTCGAGCCGATAGTAGTAACGCTACTCGGTATGCTTACCGATGCTAAACTCGTGCAAGAAGAAAAAGCAGACTGTCCGATAGTGGTAACGCTACTCGGTATGTTTACCGATGCTAAACTACTGCAAGAACGAAAAGCCTGCACGCCGATAGTAGTAACGCTACTCGGTATGGTATATGTCCCCTGTTTGCCTGCGGGATATTGTATGAGGGTAGTTTTGGTCTTATTGAACAATACACCATTTTCCGAAGCGTAATTTGCATTGGCGGCATTTACGTTTATTTCGGTTAAACTCGTGCAAGAAGAAAAAGCATAGTAGCCGATAGAGGTAACGCTACTCGGTATGGTTACCGACGCTAAACTCGTGCAAAAATAAAAAGCAGACTCGCCTAT
>BNTQ01000226.1 GCA_025996715.1 Bacteroidia bacterium
TGTCCGGCACTATTTTGAACGAATGCGTGGGATTGGAGAGTGCGTAGCCCGATTCATCTGCTGCATCAAGAGCGGCTGTTGCCGTGTAATCACCGACATTGGTTTGCGCGCCGCTCACTGTGAGCGATTTTGTTGTGCCTATGGTTACCGTGGCGGTGGGCTGCTGCGCAGCACCGTTGTAAACCCACAAAGTATCCGTCCACACAACGGCTACCAGAATTTTATCGGTAACGGTGAGCAGTCCATTAGTGTAGGTGAAAGTGTAGTTGTCGGCTACATCCGTCTTAGATAGCGTTATTAGGTAGTTGCCGGGCGAACTGTCGGCTGTGGCTGTGGTGCTTGCAGTGGAAGGCGTGCTTATCACGGTTGCGGTTTCGCCATTTTTAAAGCCTGTATAATTCACCGCAAAGGTAGCAGGAATGTGGCCTTGTGCGCAACTGACATTAGGTGTCGAAACCGTCAGCGTAGCCTTGGTGATTTCAAAATCGGCGGAGACCGAAACTGCAGTGTAATTAGTAGTAGCAGCAAAAGTGGCTGTAACTGTGTATGTACCTACATTTGTGGGCTGAGTTGCAGTAGTGCCATAATTCGTGCTGCCTCTGCCTGCGTAAGTATAGGTGGGTGTAACACCTGTGTTGGTGGTAGCCGTTGGCGTGTTGGGCGTGTTGGGCGAGCCGTACACCCAATCGGCAAGAGTTACGCTTGCCGTGCCTGCGGCTTGGTTCACATTCACCGTAATGTTGCCTGCCACCGTAGCGTGGTTGCTGCTGGCGGTGTAGGTAGCGGCAAAGGATTGACCGCTGCCTGCACTTAGGTTGGTGTTTGGGTTTGCCCATGCATACTTGCTGCCAGCAGGCAAAAGCGACGCCAGCATAAGACCGGGGCTGTAGGTTACATTTATCGTGGTATCTACCCAGCCTGCGGCGGCTTTGGAGATATTCACTTTGATGGTGCTCGTAGTGTCATAGTAGTTGCCCGCCGGGTCAATGTACTTGGCAGGGAACATGGTACCGCTATCGGCTACTGTGAGTGTCGTAGAGGCTGTTATCCAAGCGTAGTGGTTGGTTAGCGGAATAGCACCCAGCGTGAGGCCTGCGCTGTAGGTGACGTTCACCGTGCTGTCTTTGAATGCTCGTTTGGCTTGTACTATGGTGAGCGTGCCAAGAGGAGTAGGGTAACTCAAGTCGTAGTTGGC
>BNTQ01000227.1 GCA_025996715.1 Bacteroidia bacterium
CCATTCCCCGTCAAAAATCGCGCGAGGAGATTTACAACTATGCCGTTGCGGAGGCAGAAGCCGCCGCCGCTTCGCTCAAAGCAGCGGGCGAGAATGAGTATGGGCGCGTTGACCAAGCGGCGGCGTGGTTTCTGCTGTCGCGCATCTACCTCAATGCCCAAGTATGGGCAGGCAAAAACGAGTACGAAAATGCCTATCAGTATGCCAAAAAGGTTATTGATTGCGGAAAATACCCGCTGGCTGCCGATTACCGCCATCTCTTTTTGGCAGACAACCGCACCACTTGCAAGGAAATGGTATGGGTGTTGCCGCAGGATTTGGAGAACACCAAAAGTTACGGCGGCACCAATTTCATCATCAAGGCAATGACCGATGGGAATATGAAACCCTATACGGGAATGTCGGACTCGTGGGGCAATGCCCGACTAAAAACACAACTCGTGGATAAATTTGAGTTGAGCGACCAAACATTTGACCCAAGCGACCCTTTGGGCGACAATAAAAAGGACAAACGCGCCCAATTCTACACCACAGACCATACAAAGGACACATGGGTTGCCACGAAACCATTTCAAGGGGATTTCAAAAACGGCTATGCTACTATCAAGTGGCGGAATGTAACCAACGATGGTCAGCCTTTAGCCGCAGGCGGAACGACTTATACCGCCATTGACTACCCAATGTTCCGCACGGCAGACGCCTATCTGATGGCAGCCGAAGCCATATTGCGCGGAGCAAGCGGAAGCCGCGCCGATGCGTTGAATTACGTCAACGAAATACGGGACAGGGCGTATCTGTCGGGCAGTTATGGCATCGGCATTTCGGGACGCATTACGGACTCGGAATTAACGCTTGATTTCATACTTGATGAACGGGCACGCGAGTTGCATACCGAATTAGTACGCCGCACCGACCTTATCCGTTTCGGCAAATTCACCAAAGGATACGACTGGGACTGGAAAGGCAGCGATGGCGCAGCCGACAATTACATCGGCAAAGACGTGGACGATAAATACAAACTGTTCCCCATTCCGCAGGAAGAGTTTACCGTCAATCCATATTTGACGCAGAATGCGGACTATAAGTAAATCATTGGCAGGTGGGCAGATATAAATTCTGCCCGCCTGCTCAATTATGAATTATCAAATTATCTTATGAAATACATTTATTCTCTTTTAATATCCCTGTTTTG
>BNTQ01000228.1 GCA_025996715.1 Bacteroidia bacterium
AGTTCGCGGATGCCCTACTACTACGGCTTGTCCACCGCCGTAAAGTACAGGCAATGGGATTTTGGAATGAACGGACACGGCGGGTTCGGGTTCTATGTGTTCAACTATCAGGAGGCAAAACAGGGATTAGAGGGGTTCGTCAGTTCCGAAGGCGTTTCGAGCAACAGGTCAAGAACCGCCGTAGAGCGGGGATTTGAACAGGGGCAGTATTTCTCCGACTACTTTTTGGAAAGCGGCGCATTCTTCAAAATAGACAACATAACGCTCGGCTACACGTTTCCAAAGTTGTGGAACGCCGCAAGTACGTTGCGTTTGGCTGTCAGCGCACAAAACGTAGCCATCCTGACCAAATACACGGGCGTTGACCCCGAAATGTACAACGGCATTGACAATTCCATTTATCAACGCCCAAGAATTTATACCTTATCTATCAACCTAAATTTCTAACATTAAACAATATAAAGTTATGAATACAAAATATATCATATTGGCAGGCGCGTGCTCGCTTGCACTATTCACCGGCTGTCTAAAAAATTTGGACACCCTGCCGCTCAATGAACACGTTCTCACGAGCGACAAAGTATATGCTTCCGCAGATGCCTACAAAGGCGTTCTGGCAAAATGCTACGGCTCGCTGGTTTTGAGCGGGCAAAAAGGACCCTCCGGCGATGCCGATGTAGCGGGCATCGACGAGGGATATAGTTGCTATCTCCGCGCCGTGCTCTATTTGCAGGAATCTACAACGGATGAAATCCTGTTTCATTCGGGCAGTGGTGTGGGGACGCGCGACCTCCTGTTTATGAATTGGCACGCGGGAACATCCGTTACCAAAAATTCATACTTCCGCCTCTATATGTCCATCAACTATTGCAACGAATTGTTGCGCGAGATAAGCGATGAAAAACTGCAAGAGCGCGGACTCTACGAAGCGATGCGCGGCGAAGCACCCTACTATCGTGCCGAAGTGCGTTTTATACGCGCCTATTGCTACAGTATGCTGTGCGACCTGTTTGGCGCAGTGCCGTTTGTGGACGAAACGATGATGTTGGGCACCATTCCCCGTCAAAAATCGCGCGAGGAGATTTACAACTATGCCGTTGCGGAGGCAGAAGCCGCCGCCGCTTCGCTCAAAGCAGCGGGCGAGAATGAGTATGGGCGCGTTGACCAAGCGGCGGCGTG
>BNTQ01000229.1 GCA_025996715.1 Bacteroidia bacterium
GGATTTTCTGTGCGACAATTGGAGCGTGCAAGGCAATTTTACAGGACTTATCCAATTGCGTCCGCAGTGCGGACGCAATTCCAATGGTCTCAATATAAGTTACTTATAGCAATCAGTAACAACGATAAGCGCGAATACTATGAGCAGGAAGCATCCCATAATTGCTGGACAGGTAGGGAGTTGGAACGACAAATAAATTCAGGGCTTTATGAGCGATTGCTGTTGAGCAACGACAAGCAATCTGTTTTAGAGGTAGCACGTAGAGAACGTATCCCCGAATCGCCAATGGAAATTATCAAAGACCCTATGATGTTGGAGTTTTTGGACTTAAAGCGCGATGCTTCTTACTACGAAAAAGATTTGGAAAGTGCTTTGATTTCTAATCTACAAGCATTTTTGTTAGAGTTAGGCAATGGATTTTCGTTTGTGGCACGACAAAAAAGAATACTATTAGAGGATGACGAATTTTTTGTGGATTTGGTTTTTTACAACAGATTGCTGCGATGTTTTGTTATTGTGGAGATAAAAACGAACAAAATCAAGCACGAAGACCTTGGACAGTTGCAAATGTATGTGAACTACTACGATAGGGAAGAAAAATTACCGGACGAAAATCCCACTATCGGAATTTTGCTTTGTGCCAACAAAAATAATGCATTGGTGCAATACTCGCTACCCAAAAGCAACAAAACTATTTTGGCAAGCAAGTATCAACTATATTTACCAACAGAGCAGCAATTGCTGGAAGAACTGAAACGAGAATTAGAAAAATTATGAACGATGCCCAACCCGTAGGGTTGAATATGCATAACCGTCAGTGAAACCGGCGGTAAAAAGATGAACTTTTGAACTTTAAACCTTAAACTTTAAACCTATGAATGAACGTTCTCTCGAAGACAAGGGCTTTTTCAAACTATCGTGGCGCGAGCGAATTGCGTTTGGGTCGGGCGATTTGGCACAAAATTTTATTTATCAAACCGTTACAACCTATCTGTTGTTTTTCTACACCAATGTGTATGGTTTGAACCCTGCCATTGCCGGCGCGATGTTTCTTGGTGTGCGCATCATTGATGCGATTTGGGACCCCATTGTGGGCACCTTAATAGATATGCACACCACTCGTTGGGGCAAGTATCGCGGCTGGCTGCTCATTATGGCGGTGCCGCTCACGGTGCT
>BNTQ01000230.1 GCA_025996715.1 Bacteroidia bacterium
TGCCACAAGTGCATCGGGCAAATTGTTGAGATTGACACACACCGTGGCCATTTCATAGTAGCACGCATCGCAATAGGGGTCTTTGGCGAGCGCCTTGTTGTAGCAAAACAAAGCGCCCTGCAAATTGCCCACAATAGCCTGCTGCTTGCCTTCGTGAAAATAGTAAATTTGTTGCTGTCGCTTGTTTTCGGAGATAGGTTGGCGTGTTGCATCGGGTGCAAGCGGTTTCACTTTTGCTTCGGTAGCCGACGCAAAACCTAACCAACACAAGGCGAGTAGAATTATTTTTGCATGGTTCATATCGTGTCGGTGCTGTTAATTACCACAGGCATACCATAGCGCAGTTGCAGTGTTCCGGAGGTAATAAGAGTATCACCCGGCGATAATCCTTTGTTGATTTGCACCTCCGTTTCGGTGCGGATGCCCACTTCCACATTCACCGGAAAGGCTTTGCCGCTCTTGTATAAAAATACTTTGGCGCCGTCCATTTCGGGTATCAATGCTTCGCTGGGAATGGCTATGGCATTGGCAAATAGGTGAATTTGCAAGGTTACCACAACATAACGCCCCGGTAACAAATCTTCGTGGGTGTTAGGATAAATGGCGCGTATGGTAATGGTGCGCGTTTGCGCGTTAATTTGCGGCTCAATGGCATACACTTGTGCCAAAAATGGTTTGTTGTAGCCATCTATTTTAAATTGCACAGGCATTCCTGTTTTTACAATGCCTGCATAGCGTTCGGGGATGCCAAAATCGACTTTCAAAGGCTTAATTTTGACCATTTGTGTAACGGCAGTACCGGGTTGCACAAATGCACCTTCGCTGGTGTAACGCAATCCCACAATGCCGTCAAACGGCGCCAGCACCGACGATTTTTCAATCTTAGCATCCAATTGCATCACGTCCGCTTTGATGGTTTGCACATCGGTGAGCGACTGCTCGTAACTCTCTTGACTGATTGCCTCTCGCTGCAAAAGTGAGCGTTGGCGCTGCTCGCGGTCTTCGGCCAATTTGAGTTGAATTTTCAATTTTGCCAACTGTGCTTGCAATTCGTTATCGTTAATTTTGGCAATGAGCGTGCCTTTTTTCACCTTTTGTCCCTCGTTGATATTGAGTTCGGTAATGCGCCCCGAACTTTCAAAGGAGAGGTTCACGGTCTCGTCGGCATTG
>BNTQ01000231.1 GCA_025996715.1 Bacteroidia bacterium
TTTGACTAACGAACAATACGTGGCTATTGCTAAGGATTATATGGACGGAATGGGCTATGGCGAGCAGCCTTTTGCAACGTTTTTGCACACGGATAAAAACCATTTGCATTTGCATATTGTCAGCAGCAGAGTAGATTTTAACGACCCGAAGTACCGTAAAATAGATGATTACAACGAGCAGTGGCGCAGTCAATGCGTGGGTACTATTATTGAACAAAAATACGGCATAACGCAGGTATTGAAGGAAAAATTACCCACGTTTTTGCAGAAAAAAGTAGATAATTTCTTTTCACAAGATAAAAATATAGATGCGTATTTTCAACACTGGCGCAAGGACTTAAATACAAAGTGGCTCAAAGAATTTGAACAAGAAAACAAACCTATAAAAAACGAAATTGCGTTACAAGTCAATGATATAGTGGCAGCAGCGATGCGCGAAAAGCCCCGCAGTGTTGCACAGTTGAAAAAATTATTAGAGCCGCAGCGGGTTGAAATTGTAGAGGCAATCAATCAAAAAACAGGCAAAAAACAAGGGCTATTGTTTGTTTATCATAGGCAGGATGTTAAAGATACTACTGTTGAAATTGCAGAAAAAGGCATACCATCCAGCAAGTTGCCTTGCTTTGAGAAAATGCCGTTGATGCAGCAATTATTTAGCAATAAGCAGGAACACAAAGCAGCAAAAACGTATATCTACAAACAATTGGCGTGGATAAAGGAAAAGGCAAAAGACCGCGAGGAACTGCAAAAAATGCTACAAAAAAAGGATATTGCAAGCACGTGGCACGAAAACGCAGGCGGGATTTATGGAGTTTCATTTACTTACAAAGATGTTACATTAAAAGGCTCACAAGTGGGAAAAGATTTTACAGCAGAGAAATTGGCAGCATTTTTGTTGCTCAATTCACAACAAACTGCATTACAACAGCAGCAACGTGCACAGCAGCAACAACAGCGCGATGCGCAGCAGCAATCGGCGGGCATTGGCGGCAGTCTGGCAGGAACGGCAGGCAAGGCATCTGATGATGACGATGATGATGACGAAGAAGAAGTTGACGAAGTTACAGGCAAACGCATACGGCGCAAGAGAAATAGATAATGTTTGGTTTTGTTGTACGACAAAACTACTAACCGAATGTTCCATTTTTTTATTTACTCAC
>BNTQ01000232.1 GCA_025996715.1 Bacteroidia bacterium
CAATGCTACTCTTTTGACTGTCGGGATGGGCTTTGTTGTAGGCTTTCAAAATCTCTTTTACGCGACATCAACGCCAAAACAACGGCATTGCAACTGCAATTGCAAGAGGATGGGTTGCAAAAAAGGTTGGCGCAAATTGACAGGGAACAAGAGCAGGAGGTGGCAAAAATAAAAGAGCGTGAAAAAGAGATTTTGAAAGCCTACAACAAAGCCCATCCCGACAGTCAAAAGAGTAGCATTGAAGGCATAGACAGCGCGGAGGCAAAACAGATAAACGATGCAAAGACGGCACTTGACAAAGAATATGCCAACAAACGCATTAAAATTGAAAAGGATGCACAAAAACAGTTGGCAGAAATTCGTGCCAATGCCGCTAATGTAAGTCAGACGGAGATAGAACACGAACTTGCCGCCATTGAAGAGAAGTATAAAAAAATCCGCAAGGAGGCAATGTTGCTCATTCCCACAGGCAGGCTATCGGCAAGTGATAGTGACAACATCAACAAAGCACAGGACAGCGAAGAAAAAGCGGCTCTTTCAAAAATGCTGCAACAATACAAGGGTTATTTTGGCGAGCGCAACGCACTCGAAAAGAAATATCGGCAAGATATGGCAGCCTTGCGTATCGCGCTTGAAAAAGCAACCACCGAAGAGGAGTTAGTCATTGCCAAAGAAGCAATGACCAAACGTGCCGGCGAGCAAAACAAAGCCCTTGATGAATTGGATGCCAAGTACAAAAAAAATAGCGACTTCTTTGGGATAGGCGACAGCATCAAACGCATCAAAGAACTACGTGTGCAGATGGCACAAGTGCAAATGAGCGATACTGCGAACGCTCAGATGACAGAACTGAATGCACAACTTGACGAGGCAATAAAAAAGTTTGCCGATGATTTTGAAAAAGCAGGCAAGATAGCCAGCAGTTCGCTACGCTCTATGGCAGACCTTGCGGGTGCTTTTGATGAGCAACTCGGCAAGACAATAGATTCGGTTGCTAATCTTGTGGATGGCTTGGTGAATGTAGGTGCAGGGTTTGCGCGGCTTTCGGCGGGTGATGTTACTGCCATTCCGCAACTTATAGGCGGGGTAGCATCAATTGCCAAAGAGGTGGTGGGTTTGTTCAGTCAAAGCGCCGCGAGTGCCAAA
>BNTQ01000233.1 GCA_025996715.1 Bacteroidia bacterium
TTTAGCCCCATAGGCAACAGCAGCACAAAATTCACAGGCACCTACAAGGGCAAGGGGCACGCCATTAGCAATTTGTACATCAACCGCCCTACAACCAATTGCATTGGGCTGTTTGGCTATCTCAATTCAACGGCACAAGTGGATAGCCTTGGACTGCTGAATGTGAACATTAAAGGCGGAAATGAAGTTGGCGGCTTGGTGGGGTATAATAACTACGGCAGCACTATCAGCAACACTTATTCGCGGGCACAGGTATTCGGTAGCGGAGATAAGGTTGGCGGTTTGATAGGGAGCAACAACGGCGGCACTATCTCCCATAATTATGCTACGGGAACAGTGGCAGGCAGCACTTATCTTGGCGGTTTGGTAGGGTATAACAACGGCGGCATTATCTCCAGCAATTACTACGATAGCGAAACCAGCGGACGCGAGTATGCTATAGGGAATAATACCGCTACCAATGGTAGCAATCCTACCGGTGCTCAAGCCCGAGCCACTCACGAGATGTGGGTGCGTGATACTTTTGTGAATGCCACTTGGGATACTATCATTTGGGCTATCCGCGATAGTATGAGTTACCCCTATTTTGGTTGGCAAAGTGCGCCTGTGTACGTGCACGGTTGCTATCCTACCCTATTGGATGTTGACGTATTGCATACGGCTGATAGCGTGGTGGTGTACAACAGCAACAAAGTCCGCATGGTAGAATTGTTGCCTCCAACTGCAGGCAGAGGCAACATTACCCTCAACGTTTTGCCTTATGATACCCTTTACATTGTAACCTACGAGGCGGGCAAAGTACCTTCGTATCTTGTGCGGGCGGTGGCAATAATGGACACCATCACGGTGCGTCCGCAGCCTACCTCCAAAGTGTACGGTACCGTTGCCGACCCTGCCATATCGTTCACCTTAACCGACAATGGCGGTCACGCTATGACAAGCGCAACCGTAGGCAGTTTTGGACGCATAGCAGGCGACACAGTTGGAGATTACCACCTCACATTCAACCCCAGCCAATGGATAGCGCCTCTCAACCACGTGTTTAGGTTTGACACCGCAGGCATCAGGTTCAGCATCACCCCCAAGTTGCTCACAGTAACAGCGGAAGACAAAATCAAAACGCAGGGTGCCGC
>BNTQ01000234.1 GCA_025996715.1 Bacteroidia bacterium
AAGCCCTTGCTGTTACTCAGTTCAAGAACAATCGCTACGAGCGGATATTTTTTGACTACGAGCAAACGCAAAGCCATTTATCTTACCTTGCCAACTTGTGGGTGCCGCAAATGAGCATCGCTTTGGCAACCGCTCAGCGCGATTTGGCGCAAGGCACATCCGACCCATATACCCACGATGGTTGGCTTTTGCTGCACAACGAGTTGCCGCAATGGCAAAGCCTCTGCGCCGATTTTGGGGTAGCACTTCCTATTATGGATTCTTTGAGCAGCAATAAATTTTCGCCAACTGCTGCCAAATTATTGCAACAAAATTTAGACAGTTTGCGAACACATTTGCAAGCCGCCAACCGGCAAATTAGCCGCCAAAAAGACGAGCATAGCAAGTTGATAATTAGTGAATTGGGCGGCACAAAAACCTTGCAGACACTTAAAAAACAGTACTACAACCATGCGCTGGCAGACTTGGTGCTCAACCGCAACGATGTGGACAAAATTTTGGAAGTGAATCACCACTTGGTGCAAGTGAAAGACCCCATATTCAAAACGCCTACATCGCAGTGGGGACGGGCGCATTTTTATGCACCCTGCAAGGTAGTTGCAGGCAAGCGTGTGGGCACTTTGTACTTCAACATGGCTATATTGTGGGCTATGAGCCTCTTGCTGTATCTCTTGCTGTACCTCGATTGGATACGTTTGGCACTGCAACGAATAGAAAAAATACACCTGCGCAAAACGGCAATACGTTTTGCCCGCGCCATACCCACATAACAATGTTGTAGAAACGTGGCGTGCCGCGTCTCTACTGCCTTTGCATAAAAAAAAATAAAAAAAATAAAAAAAAATCAATTTTATGAACATTTATTGTTAAAAATTACTACCTTTGTAAAAAGCGTGCGTTTTATTGCTTGTATAATGCAACTTTTTGGGATAAATGAATAATGTAATGCGATTCTAAATTTTAGAACTTAAACTCGAAACTTAAAAATTTTGTGCTATGAAACATTTAGTTACATTTTTGTTGGCAATTTCGCTTGCCTTTGTGTCAAAGGCTCAAATCACTAACCACAGTCACGAACTTGGTTTTCACTTGGGGGGCGGCATTTCTGCGCTGCACAAGATAGGGATAG
>BNTQ01000235.1 GCA_025996715.1 Bacteroidia bacterium
GCTTTTGCTTTTTTTCCGGCATCTAAATCAATTTTTCCAACAACTTTCAATTTTGGTTTTTCTACAATCGGCTGAAACACATCGGCAGAGGTTACTTTGATGTTCAATTCTTTGGCAGCAGCGGCATCCTCTTTTTGGGGCACAGCGACTTCGGCCACGTCTCTCAACTTGGGAATATCAACATTTTGGGCGGCTTCTTTGATGAGCAGTTCGTTGCCAAATTCTTTGGCAACGAGCCGATATGCCTCCTCCGTAATTTTAGCATTAGGACTGGCTTCTGCCTCAATCTTTTTGCCTGCCAAAAAATCAATGATGGTATGAATACCCACATTAAATTCTTTGGTTACTTTGTTGAGCCTAAATGTTTTTTCTTCTGCCATAATTTACAATTATCAATTTATTCAAATTCTGCCGATAGTACTTTTACTACTTCGTTAATTGTCTCTTCTTCGAGGTCGGTGCGCTTTGCCAAATCTTCAACGGCAATGTTGAGCACACTCTTGGCGGTATCGCAACCCACTGCTTTGAGTGCATCAATCACCCATTGGTCAATTTCGTCGGTAAACTCATCCAAGGCTACGTCCTCTTCTTCTTCGGCTTCGCTTTCGCGATAAACTTCAATGTTGTAGCCCACCAATTGACCTGCAAGTTTGATGTTGACACCGTTTTTGCCAATTGCCACCGATATATCATTGGGCGACAAATATACTTCGATGCTTTTGTTGGTTTCGTCCACTTTCATTCCGGTAATTTTGGCGGGGTTGAGTGCGCGCTGCACCATCAATTGAATGTTGTTGGTATAGTTGAGCACGTCTATGTTTTCGTTGCGCAGTTCGCGCACAATGCCGTGAATGCGCGAGCCTTTCATACCCACACAAGCGCCCACTGGGTCAATGCGGTCGTCGCCCGAAGTTACTGCCACTTTGGCGCGTTCTCCGGGTTCGCGCACTATTTTTTCGATGGTAATAATGCCATCCAAAATTTCGGGCACTTCCAATTCAAACAATCGCCGCACAAACTCGGGCGAGGTGCGCGACAAAATAATCAACGGCGTGTTGTTTTTCATTTCTACGCGCGTTACCACTGCCCGCACGGTGTCGCCTTTGCGCAAAAAAT
>BNTQ01000236.1 GCA_025996715.1 Bacteroidia bacterium
GAACGTAGCCGCTTTTTATGACTTCACCTACTCTTCCACCTACACCACTGCCACTGCTAATAATAAGACCTATTGGGAGGCATCCTTTGAGTGCATCAACCGCGTGAACACGGTGCTTAAAGGCATTAAGGCGGCGGTAAATGAGGATGTTATTACGGCAGCCGTAGGAGACGAGTATAGGGCTGAGTTGCTGTTTTTGCGTGCGCTCACGTATCACGGCTTGTTGGTTCACTTTGCCTTGCCCTACAACGTGACGGGCAACAACAACTATGGCTTGCCGCTCTACCTTACTGCCATTGGCACTTCTGCCGAAATAGAGGCAGCACTGCAAGTTGGTCGCTCTACCGTAGAGGATACCTACAAGCAAGTGCTTGCCGATTTGGACGAGGCAGAGGGTCTGTTTGCTACCGATGACGTTAATTCGGTGAATGGCATTACCCGTGCATCCAAAGGGAGCGTGATTGCTCTCAAAACCCGCGTGTATTTGCACAAACGCGATTGGGCGAAGGTCAAGGCGGAGGCAGCCAAACTTACCGATGGTACTACGGCGCCATTCAGCAGTCCTGTTGGTGAGTACGAATTAACAGCATTGCCATCCACACCATTTACTTCGTACTCCGACAACTCAGAGTCCATATTTTCTATTGAAAATAGTGCCAATGATGAGGCAAGCGTAAATGGAGCAATGGCAGCAATGATGTCCCCCAACAACGGAGGTCGTGCTTTGGTAACATCATCGCCTATTCTCTACAATAGTGCATATTGGTTAGGTGATGATAAACGGCGCAATCTGCTGCTTTACAAGCGGGCAAGCGATACGTCCTATTGGTGCGACAAGTACTCATCCATGACGCGAGAAGAATACGCACCCATCATTCGCTATGCGGAAGTGCTATTGAACTATGCCGAAGCCGCACTCCGCACCTCTGATAATACATTGGCATTGGAATTGTTGAATGCTGTGCGCAATCGCTCGTTGGCAACCCCAGGCACACAGGCATACACGTCGGGAGATTTTGCCACCGACAAGGATTTGAGATCGGAAGAGCGTCCTGTAGGGAAATAGACACTCAGCATGTGTAGACTTGAGTTTACAACATTCAT
>BNTQ01000237.1 GCA_025996715.1 Bacteroidia bacterium
TTGTTCATAAAAAATAGCGGAAATCCTTGCACAGTAAGGGATTTATCACTATCTTTGTACTCAACTCAACTCAACTCATAAGCAACCCTTATATTACTTATATAAAAGTCCGTTTCGCACTCAGTTCGGGACGGGCTGTTTATTTGCATTCCAGCGACACACCCCACCCCCTACTCCTCTCCAAAGTACAGGGGAGAGTGCAGCGATGCAAATGTCTGAACTGTGATTTCAATATGATTTTATATGATGAATATGATTAGAAAGAAATCATAATAATCAAATAAATCATCCGAAAATCAAAGTTCAGACAAAAGAGAGGGGGCAGGCGGTGGATTGAAACTTTGAAACTTTGAAACTTGAAACTTTAAAATGGCTGTCCCATCGGCACAACGGGGATAATGCGCAATGGTTTGAACGGGCGCAAACAAACAAATAGCGTTCCAACAATTTGCAAAGGTATTTTTTTGCCTTCCGCCTTTGCAAAGGGTCAACAAGGGGAGGCAAAACAATTAAATTGTCCGTTAAAGGACGGACGTAAAACAATTTTCATTATGAAAAAACTATTTCTATTTGCCTTAGTAGGCGCAATCGGTACGGTTGTAGTGGTAAACTCTTGCAAGAAAAAAGAAGAGTCCGATACCGACAAAGTGAAAGCCATTGCGAAGGAGTATTGTGATTGTAGGGGAGCAGCAGATAAGGATGCGGCAAAACTTGCTGCTTGTGAAACGGGGTTAGCAGCATTGGCTCCAATGTTAGCAAAATACGAGAGCGATCCATTCAAAGTGATAGAACTTTCGTTAGCGATGATGGAAGAGTGTCCGGCTATCGCTCCCAGTCTGGGAATGCAAGAAGACAAATAAAAGGCAAACGTTTTACCCCTGATGGGCAGAATGTCCCATAACGCAGAGAATTAGGCGGCAAGTGTATTGCCGCCTAATTTGTTTTTGTGGGTAATTGTTTGGGAAATGGGAAAGTTTTGTACCTTTGCAGTATAAACAAAATAGTTTTATGCAAACTACCCAATACTATATTCGCTTGTTGCAAGATTTTAAGCGTGACCACGCTGCCGAGTACGGCATTACGCGGATGGGCATATTTGG
>BNTQ01000238.1 GCA_025996715.1 Bacteroidia bacterium
GCCCATGTGTATGCCCCCAGCACCACTTATAAGGACACGATTGACCTGGCAGGCAAGCCGCGCCGCCGCGTGCCCGCTATTGCGAGCATGGACGCCGGCGCCTACGAAATGGTGCAAGCCGACATAGACCCCGGCTACCGCTACGACCTGCGCCCCGACCTCAACGGCGTGCTGTTTGTGAACCCACAAGGCACCGGCGACAGCACCGGCAAGGGCTGGACCAACGAGGCAGCCTTTGCCTACGCCCTCTACTATGCCGAGTTGCACAACGACGAAGTGAGGGCAGGCGGTGCCAAATTTACCGCCAATTTGCCGGCGCGTGCCATCAAGCAAATTTGGATGAAGGCGGGCACCTACACACCGAGATACATTTGGCACAACAACGGCAACAAAAACCAGCAATACTTTGGCAGCAACGCGCCCAACGCGCCCACGCGCCGCGACTACACCTTTGAGTTTGTGCCCAACATCAAAATCTATGGCGGCTTTGCCGGCACCGAACTGCGCACCAGCGAGCGCCCGCACGTGGCACTCACCTTTTCGCGCACCAAAGGCTATGCCGGGCAAACGGATGCCCAAACCAACGCCACCGTGCTAAGCGGTGCCTTGGGCAATGGCGACAGCGTATATCACGTGGGCGTCATCCGCAACAACAAAACCACGCTCGATATGTACAGCCTCGACGGCTTGACCATTGCCCACGGGCGTGCCAACGGCAGTTACAACGGCACCGGCACCACCAGTTTGCGCACAATGATTGACAACACCACCAACGCCACCACCGCTTGGGGCGATGTACCCTTAGGCAGCTTGCGCTACCACACCCCGCAGCAATGCGACGGCGCCGGCTTGTGGATAAACGTGCCCACGCCCACCACCGGCAGCAGCGGCGTGTGGCTCAAGCACGTTACCCTCACCGACAACAAGACTGCAGTGGGTGTGGGCGGCGGCATCTTTTTGGGGCAGCCCTACAAGTGGGGCATTGCCAGCATCTACACCCAGTTGTATTTGGACTCGTGCGTGATGGACCACAACGCGGGTGTGAACGGCGGCGCTTTCATGTGCGCGAGCGTTTCGTCGTTTACCTTGCACCACTCG
>BNTQ01000239.1 GCA_025996715.1 Bacteroidia bacterium
TTTTGAGCCACACCGAGTGTGTATATTGCTCTGCTGCATCGCCCGCCACGTCTGCCCAGAGCGCAAACGCATAGCCGCGCAGCATCGCCTTGTTGTAGCGCGAAGGTGCTTGCACCGCCGCCAACAAAATTTCGCCAACAGTCATCGGTTTGGTATGTCGCAAAACGGTTGTTTTCATTGCGTAATCTATCGTTGATTAAATAATTTTGCCTCCCTTCATTTCCAATAATTTGTGTTCCTCTATTTCTTGCAACAGAGTTTGCACGCGCTCTTTGTTGCTGTCGGTCAAAAATATCTGACCAAAATTTTCAGTCGCCACCAAATGTATAAGCCTGCGGATGCGCTGCGTGTCTAATTTGTCAAAAATATCGTCCAAAAGCAAGATGGGATTCATTCCCAAGCGTTGCTGCAAAATGTCTGCCTGCGCCAATTTGAGTGCCAGCAGCATTGTTTTTTGTTGCCCCTGCGAGCCTAATTTGCGCACCAAATGCCCTCCCATTTTCAATTGTAAATCGTCTCGATGAATGCCGGCGGTGGTGTATTGCAGCGTGCAATCCTTTGTCCACTGCTGTTGCAGCAAGACGGGCAGGGTGCTCTCTTGCAAATCGGACAGGTAGTGCAGCGATACCTCCTCCTCTGTATCCTGCGCTATGGCTTGATAGTAGCGCACAAAGGGCGTTTGCAATTGCGCTGCCAATTGTGTGCGAAACTCGTACACCTGTTGCCCATACTGCGACAACTGCACGTCCAATGCTTCAATGACTTCATAGTGCGCGGCGGCGTGCATTTTGAGCATTTTGTTACGCTGCGCCAGCAGGGCATTGTAGCGATTGATGGCGGATAAATACCGGCTATCCATTTGCGCCAAAACGCCGTTCATATAGCGCCGGCGCTCTTCGCCCGAATCGCTGATGAGCACACTATCTGCCGGCGAAATCATCACAAGCGGCAGCCAGCCTATGTGTTCTGATAGTTTGTCGTAGGTTTTTCCGTTGCGTTTGATGCTTTTGCCATCGTTTTTGCTCATGCCGCAAATGATGGTTTCCTCTGCAAGCAGCCTGCTATAAACGCCTTTGAGT
>BNTQ01000240.1 GCA_025996715.1 Bacteroidia bacterium
GGTCATTCACCTTGACCCCCTCAAACCAGACCTCACCGGCATCGGGCTTTTCCAAAAGGTTGAGGCACCGGAGGAAGGTACTCTTCCCGGAACCCGAAGGCCCCACGATGACGACCTTTTCCCCTTTTTCTATTCGCTCATCAATGCCCTTAAGCACGTGGTTTGCCCCAAACCGCTTGTGGAGGTCCTTAACTTCTATCACTGCGCGCCAGCCTTTTTTCCAGAAGTCCCGTCAGTTTGGTAAGCCCCGCTATCAGCAAAAAGTATATCAGGGCGATGGAGAGGAGGGGGAAGTAGGCCTCGGCGGTACGGCTCCGCACAATATCCGACGCCCGGGTCAGGTCAACCACGGCGATGAGCCCCACGATGGAGGTCTCCTTGATGATCGCGATAAATTCATTGAGCAGGGCGGGAAGTATGTTTTTCACCGCCTGGGGGAGGATCACCCGCCGCATGGCGATACTCCGGGGGAGCCCCAGAGAAAGGGCGGCCTCCATCTGGCCGGAATCCACCGCCCCAATCCCCGCCCGGATAACCTCGGACACATAGGCCCCGGAGTTGAGGCCAAAGGCGATACAGGCTATCAGGATGTAGTTGTTGGAGGGGATGATGATATAGGCGAAGATCAGGAGCTGCACCGCCAGCGGGGTGCCCCGGATCACCGCCACATAGGCGGCGAACACCCGGTCCAGTAATCGGTAACGCCCGGTCTGGTTGGTGTACACCTTTACCGTGGCCACCATCACCCCGATGGCAATACCGATAAGGGCCGCCGTCAGGGAAATGATCAGGGTATTACGGAACCCCTCGATAAACAGCAGATACCGGTGCTGATCGATAAAGGTCCGGGTAAACTGTCGGGTACAGTAATTGAAAAAATCGGTAAAAAACGTTTTTATTTGTCTAAAACCCAGCGCTACGCAAGCGAGAGGGGGGGGATAGGGGAATACAGGCGCTTGTTCGTCCCATTATATATATATATATATATATATATATATATATATATATATATATATATATATATATATATATATATATCTATATATATATATATATATATATATATAT
>BNTQ01000241.1 GCA_025996715.1 Bacteroidia bacterium
TATATATATATATATATATATATATATATATATATATATATATATATATATATATATATATATATATATATATATATATATATATATATATATATATATATATATATATATATATATATAGAGAGAGGTATATATAGAGAGAGAGTGTTTGTATTTTTCTATCTTTGTGCTCACTATATTAAAATAAAAAGAGAAAACATTAATTAGAGAAATTAAAATTAGAGATATTAAAATTGAAAAAAGATAAAATAAAAAAAAAAGTACTTAAACAGAAATCTGAAGCAGTAAAAAATTATGAGGTTAAAGAGAGAAAAAATATAAAAGGAAAGGTGAGCGAAGTGAGTATGAATGATAAAGAAATAGATGGAGGGGTGGTTGGGATAGGAAACATAGATAAGAGAAAAAGCGGAGATAAAAGACAATCGTGTATAAGGATATGTTGAGTATATTTTTATATAGTCATAAGTAGAGCTAAAAAATAAGCAAAAGCGAAAGAAATATATCTCTACACAACACTCTTTAAATATATATATATATATATATATATATATATATATATATATATATATATATATAAAGTTAACTATATATATATATATATATATATCTATATAGATTACGCTGGTGAGATAGAAAAAAAAAAATCTATAAATAAACATATTTATCTACATCTATAATCAAATCACCACATAATTATTTATATACATATATCTACTTTAAAAAAAATATATATGTAGTTGTAAATATATAGTAAGAAATTATAAGAGAGATAGAGTGGTATTTGTACTGATTTTTATCGATAAACGTAGAGCTAGCTTGGTATATGACTAAGTTTATGTAGTTATTATTTTTTTTTTTTTTTTTTTTTTTTCTAGCAAAAGACAGCATACGAGATATTGTGCGGTGTGTGTAGTTCACACGTGTGCTCTTTCTCTATATATATATATATATATATATATATATATATATATATATATATATATATATATATATATATATATATATATATATATATATATATATATATATATATATATATATATATATATATAT
>BNTQ01000242.1 GCA_025996715.1 Bacteroidia bacterium
GTGGGCGCAATTTGCCGCAAACCACCTTCGGGCTATACACCGCCATCAACGATGCGCGGCAGGGTGCGCACAACAATAATGGCGAGTTTCACGAGAGTTTAAATTCGCTGGCGGCTATACTTGGCGGCGTTGACGTTATTGAGCATCCACTTGCCAACGGCGCGGGCAAAACGCGGCTCGTACTTGACCATAGGCACCAGCGGCATTGCCATTTTCATACTGTTCATCAAAAAAGCATAACCGCCGCCATCCGTGATGCTGCCTTGCAATCCGCTTACATCGTAGTCGCCCCATCGCCCCACTATCACGCCCCATCCGTGCCGCCCTTGGGGGTTTTGACAACCGTCAAATATCCAGCGCAGCATTTTTTCGACATCGTAATCTGTGCCTTGCTCGGCGTTGAGGCGGGCAGCGGTGTAGGCACCCATTGGCAGCAGTATTTCGTAAAAGCGGCTCTCTGTTTGCCCCTCCAATGCTGCGATAGCGGACTTTGCACCTTGCAAATAACGCGGGTCGCCAAACTTTTGATAGGCGGCATACAGCACGTAAGCGTGTCCGCCGGCAGCGTCCTGTTGCAGGGGAATTTGGCTCACTTTGCCTTGCATTTTTCCATAGTCAAAATAGGAATAATTGTAGTTGCCATTGAGGATGGAATCTGCCTTGTAGAACTGCTCGGCAACGCTGCGCTGAATGTTGGCGGCATTGTCCACATCGGGGAAGACATCGCACACCGCATAGTAGAGCACGTTGGGCAACACATCGTACCACCAGTCGCGTCCGTAGCCGCCGCCCTGCATTGCCACGGCGGGCGTGGTGTTGTTCATCACAATGTTCCATCCGGTGGCAGAGTTGAAGTAGTTTTGTGTCATCTTCACAAAGTTGTAGCCCTGTTGGTTGGTTTTGTCAATACCCATCAATCCCCCGCCAAGTATAGCCGCCAGCGAATTTAAACTCTCGTGAAACTCGCCATTATTGTTGTGCGCACCCTGCCGCGCATCGTTGATGGCGGTGTATAGCCCGAAGGTGGTTTGCGGCAAATTGCGCCCAC
>BNTQ01000243.1 GCA_025996715.1 Bacteroidia bacterium
AATGCGACATTTGGAGCGGTTTCCGGACAATAAGACGTAATAATATTGCCATCAACTACTATCGGTTCGTTCACAACATTCACTCCAAATTCTTTCAGTTTTTTTTGCCAATAACCGTTTTGTAAGTGGTAAGTAGTTGCTTTCCGATTCTTAAGAACTCCACTTTTCCCTAAAGGGAATGCTCCGGAACAAACTGTCGCAATAATTTTACCTTTTGCATTAAATTCCCTAATTAATTCTAAAAATCTTTCGTCGTATGCTTCTTCATAATAACCAAATTCCCCAAATCCACCAGGTATTGCTAAGGCGTCATATTCGTCAACATTTATTTCTCCAATGGTTTTATCTACTATTACAGGTACATTAAAAGTGCTTATCACTTTTTCAGTAAAACCACAAGTATCAACGAACAAATTATGCCCATAATCAACTCTTGCCCAACCAAGAACATCTATAAAAACACAAAATTCCATAGTCTCAAATGCCTTTGCCAGAAACACTAATACTTTTTTATTTTGCGTACTTTTCAAAATGTGTTTATTTATCGTTTTTATTTTTTTTACTTATTTAATTCTCTATTAATCATTGATTTAAGTTCTTTTTCGGGAAAAATGGTCGTATAGTCGGCAACGCCGATTGGTTTGTGAAAATCGCGCAGGGCAAGTTCCACGTCAATATGGTCTTTCTCGGCACAAAGAATAATGCCGATTGCGTGATTTTCATCGGGCATTTTCATCTGGTCGTCCAAAAGCCCCAAATAATGATTCATTTTTCCGACAAATTCGGGTTCAAATGCGCCTATCTTTAAATCAATGGCTATCAACGATTTAATTTTCCTGTTGAAAAACAACAAATCTACAAAATATTCTTTTTGGTTGAACGTCAAGCGGTGCTGATTGCCGATAAACGAAAATCCATCGCCGAGTTCGAGCAGGAAAAGTTTAATTTTTTCAACCAAACGCTGTTCCAATTCCCGTTCTTTTATTTGGTGTTTTATGCCCAAAAATCCCAAATTGTAAGTGCTTTTCAGCATTTCATCGGCTT
>BNTQ01000244.1 GCA_025996715.1 Bacteroidia bacterium
TTTTGGACGCATAGCAGGCGACACAGTTGGAGATTACCGCCTCACATTTGACCCCAGCCAATGGATAGCGCCTCTCAACCACGTGTTTAGGTTTGACACCGCAGGCATCAGGTTCAGCATCACCCCCAAGTTGCTCACAGTAACTGCCGAAGACAAAATCAAAACGCAGGGTGCCGCCCATCCGCTGTTTACAGTGAGGTACAGCGGCTTTGTAACAGGCGAAGATGAAAACAACTTGACTGTTCAACCCACAGCGCACACCACGGTAGCCGAAAACAGCGCGGCAGGGACATATACGGACACGATAAAGGTATCGGGCGGTGTAGCGAGCAACTATAGTTTTGTTTACGTTGCGGGCACGCTCACCGTTACCCTCAAACAGATATTTGATGTAGTTTGGGAAGATACCGTATATGTATATGTTTATGATGGTGCAAAACATGCCCCCAAGGCGAGTATAACGATAAATGGCGGTGTTTTGTGGTTAGAGGTGGACTCTATTGGGCCCAACGCACGTCCTACTGCTCCTTACAATGTTAAGGTCAAAAACCCCAGTGACACAATTGAACTCAGATACGCCTCCAAGCAGTTCACAATAGTGCCGGATACCGTAAAAGTAAGGGCGCGCGATACGAGCAAAGTATATGGCAAAGTTGAGCCTGCTTTTGCCTTTGATGCCGACAAAACTTTGGTAGCAGGCAACGCGTTTTCGGGTAGTCTGAGCCGTGTTGCAGGCGATACTGTTGCAGGTTCACCTTATGCTATTCATCAAGGCAGTTTAACGGCAGGCAGCAACTACTACATTGATTTTGTGGGTGCTAACTTGAGCATCAACAAGGCGGCTTTAACGGTGCAAGCCGACCCCAAAATCAAAAAACAGAACGCTCCCAATCCACCGCTCACAGTGAGTTACATGGGTTTTGTGGCGGGCGAAGGTGAAGGCAATTTGACCACACTGCCCACAGTGAGCACCACCGCCACACAAACCAGCCCTGTGGGCAAGTATGTGATAGAGGT
>BNTQ01000245.1 GCA_025996715.1 Bacteroidia bacterium
GTTTGGGGTATGCTGTTCCCTTCGCTGATGGTTATGACGCCGGCCTGCTGTTCTACTTAGAACCTAAGTACGAAGTTGTCCCGCAAATTGCTGTGGGTCTTCGTTGGGAAGGTGCTTTGTTTGCAGGTGCTACCGAAGGGGTTAGTGTTAGCATGAGTTCCGGTTACTACGCTACTGGCGACTACTATTTTACCAATAGCAGGTTTCGCCCTTTTGCAGGTGTTGGTTTAGGTGCTTATTCTACGGGTAGTGCCAGTGTTACTATCAACGATCAAACAATTAAAGGAGATAAAGAGACTACTTTTGGTGCGTTGATTCGTGCTGGTTTTGATGTTTCCCATTTCCGGTTATCTGCTTCTTACAATTTGGCAACTACAAAAGAAATGTTCCATTTTGTCTCTATTTCTCTTGGTTTCTACATTGGCGGCGGAAAAAAATAATTGCTGATTTAAACTGTTTCAGTTTGAAATGAAGTTATTCTTCCCTATTCGGCAGAATATAAGTATTAGGCGGCATTTACAAATGTTGCCTAATTTTTTTTCTACAATTCTATTAAAAATAAGAAAAAATGTGTACCTTCGCACTCTATTATTTGTACAAAAACTTTGTAATTCGTTAATAATCAACATTTTGCATATTTTTGACCTTAACTATTGACCTAAAACTTATGACCCCAAACTCCGTTGAGGACGTGCAGCAGCCCGATTGGAAAGATTACAACACCACTCGCAAACAGTTGGCTATGCCCGAATATGGGCGCCACATTCAACGAATGGTGCTCAATTTGATGACCATTGACGACCGCGAAAAGCGCAACCAGCAAGCCCACGCAGTGATTGCCATTATGGGCAATTTGTTTCCTTATTTGCGCAATTTGGACGATTTTAAGCACAAATTGTGGGACCATTTGTTCATCATTTCCGATTTTAAGTTGGACATAGATGCGCCCTATCCTAAGCCCAGCCCTGCAGAGTTTGAGGTAAAGCCTCTCCCTGTGCCTTATTCTAACCCCAA
>BNTQ01000246.1 GCA_025996715.1 Bacteroidia bacterium
CACTAGCGTTGCGTTATAAATCAAAGAGATTCAATTGGTTATATTGAGGTTCTTTGAAATATTGTAATTGAGGTTGTAGAAATAGTTGATTTATCGGCGTTTTGTCCAATAAATTGAGACTGAAAATCTGTAGAATTTCGTAGAGCGATTTTTGGATGCAAAATTTTTTCTTTGCAATCGCTACTAACACATACACAGCAACGGCTATCCAAATTTGTGTTTTGACGGCATTCTCAGAATGTCCCCAAAAAGAAGTGATTTTTAGATGCTGTTTTATCCACTTAAAGAACAACTCTATTTCCCATCGATGCTTGTAAAGTTGGGCAATATCAGCGGATTTAATGTAAAAATTGTTAGTCAAAAAAACAAATACTTTGCCTGTTTCATTATCTCTAAATTTTATTCTGCGTATCTTTTGCGGATAAAATTTTGACGGATAAAAGTTATTAAGCACAACGATTTGGTCGCACAACACGCCACTTTTTTTATCCACGCCACACGAGTAAATTCGCCGTACATCTATGTTCTTTTTTGCTCGCACAATAAAAAAAGCATCACAGCAATGAATTTTGTAAAGCCGCTTGAAATCCACGTATCCTCTGTCCATAATGTAAATGCTCTCAGGCAAAAATGAGATGACATCCAGCGCATTTACATCGTTTACTTTTGCATTGGAAAAGTAGATAAACTCTGGGATAGTAGTTTTTATATCCAATACTGTGTGTAGTTTTATTCCACTTTTGCTACTGCGAAACAACGCCCACGCAAACGAGGCTAAACATAAGTCAATAGTAGTAGCATCAATGGCAAAAATTTGATGAGGCAGTTTTACATCCAACTTGTTCTCACCTGCATACAATTGTTTTGCTTGCACAATAAGCAGCATCGCTAAGTCTTGATAAATGCGGTACGAACGATGTTCATTAGCCCGTGTAAGCGTGCTTTTTGACACTGTTTTCCCGATGCCCAAATGATACAATTTATGCTCGTTGGACTGCAAGCAAAGTAGCG
>BNTQ01000247.1 GCA_025996715.1 Bacteroidia bacterium
TTTAGATTTTACGGGTTTGGCATAGATAATATTCGTTTTTATCCAAAGCCACAAATCCGTGCCCTAATGCACTACTCATACATCCAAGCGAAGCCCGCCGAGCGGTGGCTTCGCTTGGGGTGTTTTTTATTTTTTATGCTTATTTCTGTAGCAAATCTAACAAAATAACATCTATTCCATTGATATTTTTTAACTTTTTATCAGCGGTTATGAGTGTAAGACCAAAATACTTGGCAGTGGCTACGATAATGGCATCGGGAGTTTTAAGAGTATGCTGTTGCTTTAAGGCAATGGTCAACTTTTTAATTTCATTGGTGAAATTAAGAAGTTCGCAATCATCCAACAAACTACACACCTCTTCTTTTTCTTGCAATGATATACCTTTCTTTCCAAGTAATTCTATTTCCGTTATCACAGAAACAGCAACGGAACACTGTATTATGCCTTTTACGACAGGATGGTCTTCCAACACATATATGAGAACATTTGTGTCTGCTAAAAAATCAACTCCATTCCTCATTGCGCATCTTATTTTGATATTCCATACCGTCCAATCCACGTTTCAATTTGCCAAAATGCGAGGCAAGAGTTTTGCGAGGTTTTCTTGTCTTTTCAAGCAATCCCGCAATGTTGTCCTCTGTAATTTCTTTTACTTCTATTACCATAATTACAATATTTAATATGTTATATCACTTACAAAGGTAATAATTTTTTTACAATACCCAAAAGTTTCAATTTATGAAACTATCAGAAGTCATAAATCCACGCCCTAATGCGCTACTCATGCATCCAAGCGAAGCCCGCCGAGCGGGGGCTTCGCTTGCGGTGTTTTTTTTGGGGGGGGGAGATGTAGAAAAGATTTTTGGTATTTCAAATTAATTGCTACCTTTGTGTTGGATTATATAAATCCTAATTGAATTTTTTATGAAAGAGCAAACATTTGATAAAATCGTTGCATATTGTAATGATTTTGGCAGGTATCTATTGGACGCTTCAAAGGTTGTTTT
>BNTQ01000248.1 GCA_025996715.1 Bacteroidia bacterium
TTGCCGAAACAGCGTGGTATAATAACCAAGCCGACGGCGTAGTTTATATAGGGAATTATCTGTACAGGTATAAGGGAACAATGCCATCAGGCACAGCCATTACCGTGCAGGAAGGAACCTTGGGTATTGCTGACAACGCTTTTAGCGGTTGCAGTGGGCTAACGAGCATAACTATTCCTAACTCCGTTACCTTTATCGGCAACGGTGCTTTTTCTAATTGCAGTGGGCTGACAGGTGCGCTAACCATACCTAACTCCGTTACATCTATTGGCGAGAGCGCTTTTTCCGGTTGCAGTGGGCTGACAGGTGCGCTAACCATACCTAACTCCGTTACATCTATTGGCGAGAGCGCTTTTTTCGGTTGCAGTGGGCTGACTGCCATCAACGTAGGTGCCGACAATACAACATATAGTTCGGTAGATGGAGTGCTATTTAATAAGGACAAAACTACCCTCATTATGTATCCCGCAAGCAAACAGGGCGCATATAGCATAGCCAACTTTGTTACATCTATTGGCGAGAACGCTTTTTACGGTTGCACAGGGCTAAAAAAACTTACCATCGCAGACGGCACAACTGCTCTGTCATTTGGGTCGTCCTCTTTGTACAATGTTGCGCTCGATACCTTATACTTGGGGCGTAATGTTAGCGGCATAGGCAGTGGTAATAGGTTCGGTACTACATTAAAGCAGGTAACCATTGGCGATAGCGTTACGAGTATCCCGCAGTATGCTTTTTACGGTTGTACAAACTTAACCTCGGTAACCATTCCCAACTCCGTTACATCTATTGGCGACTACGCTTTTTATGGTTGCAGGGGCATAAAGAAATTTACCATCGCAGACGGCACAACTGCTCTGTCATTTGCGTCGTACTCTTTGTACAATGTTGCGCTCGATACCTTATACTTGGGGCGTAATGTTAGCGGCATAAGTAGTGGTATCGAGCGCAACATTGTACAAAGAGTACGACGCAAATGACAGAGCAGTTGTGCCGTCTG